>JAYVMK010000265.1:0-7250 GCA_043758995.1 Lichenibacterium sp.
TCCAAGCTCTGGCGCACCGCCGTCTGGGCCGTGGTCGTGATCTTCGTGTTGAACCTGCTGGCGCTGATCGCCACCGTGGTGGTCGATTCCCTGTCGACCCGCTGGCTCGGCACCTGGCTTCCGGCTGGCTTCACCACGCATTGGTACGCCGATGCCTGGGACGAGTTCGGCCTGACCGATGTGCTCGTCGTCACCTTCGAGGTGGTGGGCGCCGTGGTGCTGATCTCGGGCGCGCTCGGTGTCACGGCCGCCTATGCGCTGGCGCGGCGTGACTTCCCGGGCAAGAAGGCCGCAACACTCGTCTTCCTTTTGCCGCTGCTGGTCCCGCCGCTGACCTACGGGATTCCGATGGCGACGCTGCTCTACAAGCTCGGCCTCGGCGGAACCTTCTGGGGCGTGGTCTTGGCCAACCTCGTGCCGGCCGTGCCCTTCGTGGTGCTGGTGATGATCCCCTTCATCGAGCAGATCGATCCCCGGGTCGAGGCGGCGGCCCGCGTCTTCGGCGCGTCGACGATCCAGCTCTTCATCCGGATCCTGCTGCCGCTGCTGCTGCCCGGCGTGCTGGCGGCACTTCTACTGGTCCTGGTGCGGACCGTGGCGATGTTCGAGCTGACCTTCCTCACCTCCGGCCCGACCAGCCAGACGCTGGTGGTGGCGCTCTACTACGCGGTCTTCGCCTCGGGCGTGCGTGCCGGGCAGGAGGTCGACGTCATGGCGGTCGTCTATATGGTGACCACGCTGGTCTGGCTGCTTCTGGCGCTCCGCTTCGTCAATCCGACGCAGATCGTGGCACGGGCCAAGACCCAGGCCGCGCATTAGCGATCCTTCCTCCCGCACCTCGGCCCTTCCGTCGACAATCAGGAAGGGCCCGTATGACCCGCCGGATACCAGTCTGATGACCTTCCGCCTTTCCGCCGCCACGCTCGATCGCCTCCCGGCCGCCGTTGCCCGCCCGGCCTACGATCGATCGGCTGTCCGCCCCGGCATCGTGCATCTCGGCATCGGCGCCTTCCATCGGGCCCATATGGCGGCCTACACGGATGCCGTGCTGGCCGACGATCCACGCTGGGGCATTGTCGGCGCCTCGCTGCGCTCGACCGACGCCCGAGACGCTCTCACCCCGCAGGACGGGCTCTATACGCTGGCGATCCGGGACGCCGACGGAGAGCGCTTGAGCATCCTCGGCAGCGTTGTCCGCCTTCTCGTCGCGCCGGAAGACCCCGAGGCTCTGCTTGCGGTCATGAGCGCGCCCGAGACGCGGATCGTCTCGCTGACCGTGACCGAAAAAGGCTATTGCCACTCGCCCGCCACGGGCGAACTCGACGAGAACCACCCCGATGTGGTCCACGATCTCGCTCATCCCGAAACGCCGCGCTCCGCGCCGGCCTTCATCGTCGAGGCTCTGCGCCGCCGCCGGGCCGCGGGCCTGCCCTTCTTCACCGCGCTCTGCTGCGACAACCTCCCGCACAACGGCGCCACGCTGCATCGCGTGCTGACGCGCTTCGCCGCTCTGCGCGACCCCGATCTGGGCCGGGCCGTGGCGGAGGAACTCGACTGCCCCTCCACCATGGTCGATCGGATCGTGCCGGCCACCACCGATGCCGACCGGGCCGGCATCCGGGCCGGGATCGACCTCGACGACGCCTGGCCGATCGCCACCGAGCCCTTCACTCAGTGGGTGATCGAGGACCGCTTCGGCCAGGGGCGGCCCGCCTGGGACCGCGCCGGCGCCACCTTCGTGACGGATGTCGCGACGTTCGAACTCGCCAAGCTGCGCATGCTCAACGGCAGCCACTCGACGCTGGCCTATCTCGGCTATCTCGCCCGCCACGAGACCGTTGCCGACACGATGGCGGCACCGGGCTTTGCCGCGCTGGTCCACGGGCTGATGCTCGACGAGGCGGCGCCGACTCTGCCGCCGGTGCCGGGGCTCGACCTTCCGGCCTATGCGGACTCGCTCGTCGCGCGGTTCCGCAATCCGGCGCTGCGTCACCGCACCTGGCAGATCGCCATGGACGGCACGCAGAAGCTGCCGCAGCGGCTCCTCGGCACGGTGCGGGACCGGCTCGCCACCGGAGCCTCGATCGACCGACTGGCTCTCGGCATCGCGGCCTGGATGCGTTACGCTACCGGCACAGACGAACGGGGTGGCACCATCGACCTGCGCGACCCGCTGGCCGACGAGCTTCGGCGACGGACCGCCGGCATCGTGGACCCGGCGGCGCTCGCCGGGACCTTGATGGACCTCGACGCCGTCTTCGGTCGCGATCTTCCGGCCGAACCCCGCTTCACACGCGCCGTCACCGATGCTTTGTCGGGTTTGATGCGCCACGGCGCCGCCGCCACGGTGGCGCGCTTCGGAGACCGATGATGACCGACCTCGCCCGCACTCTTCGCCTCCAGCCGGAGGACAACGTCGTCGTGGCGATCGATGTGGTGCAGCCCGGCCTTCCGACCTCGGCCGGCATTCTGGGAACGGCACGCGTCCCCAAGGGCCACAAGATGGCGACGACCGCGATCGCCGCGGGCCAGCCGGTCCTGAAATTCGGACAGATCATCGGCTTCGCCACACAGACCATCCATCCGGGTGACTGGGTGCACGAGCACAATCTGGCCATGGGCGGAGATTTCGCCCGCGAATATGCTTTCGGCGAGGGCGTCCGGCCGGAGACGGCCCTGCCCGCGTCGGAGCGGGCGACCTTCGAGGGATTTCGTCGCGTCGACGGACGCGCCGGCACGCGCAACTACCTCGCGATCCTGACGTCGGTGAATTGCTCGGCCACGGTGGCCCGGTTCATCGCCAAGGAGGTGGAGCGCTCCGGCATCCTGGCCGCCTACCCCCATGTCGACGGCGTGATCCCACTGGTGCATGGCACGGGCTGCGGCATGGCCGACAAGGGCGAAGGCTTCGACGCGCTGAAGCGCACCCAGTGGGGCTATGCGACGAACCCCAACATCGCCGGCGTGCTCCTGGTGGGGCTCGGCTGCGAGGTGTTCCAGATCGGCCGCATGAAGTCGGAATACGGACTCGTCGAGAGCGAGCGCTTCCGGACCATGACGATCCAGGACGAGGGCGGCACGCGCAAGACCGTCGAGGCCGGAGTGGCCCGGCTGCGCGAGATGCTGCCCGCCGCCGATGCGGCGCGGCGCGAGACGATCCCGGCCTCCGAACTGGTTCTGGCGCTGCAATGCGGCGGATCGGACGGCTATTCAGGCATCACCGCAAATCCGGCTCTCGGCGCCGCGGCCGACATCCTCGTCGACAATGGCGGTACGGCGATCCTGTCCGAGACGCCCGAAATCTACGGCGCCGAACATCTGCTGACGCGTCGCGCCGTGAACCGCGCCGTCGGCGAGAAGCTCGTCGACACGATCCATTGGTGGGAGGACTACACCAAGCGGAACGGCGGCGAGATGAACAACAACCCCTCGCCGGGCAACAAGGCGGGCGGCCTCACCACGATCCTGGAGAAGTCGCTCGGGGCGGCGGCCAAGGGCGGCACCCGCAACCTCTCGGCCGTCTACCATTACGCCGAACGCGTGACGGACCATGGCTTCGTCTTCATGGACACGCCCGGCTACGACCCCGTCTCGGCCACGGGACAGGTGGCCGGCGGCGCCAACATCCTGTGCTTCACGACAGGCCGGGGCTCGGCCTACGGCTGCAAGCCGACGCCGTCCATCAAACTCGCCACCAACTCCGACATGGCCCGCCGCATGGCGGACGACATGGATGTCGATTGCGGCGACGTGCTCGAGGGTGTGTCGATCCAGGACAAGGGTCGGGAGATCTTCCAGCGCATTCTTGCCGTCGCGTCCGGCGCACCGTCGAAGAGCGAGGCGCTCGGCTACGGCGATGCCGAGTTCGTGCCCTGGCAGATCGGCGCCACCATGTGATCCGTTCTGCTGCGGGAGGCATAGCGGCGGTCGGTGCTGATGAAAGGGTCGAGACCGAAGGGCGGGACAGATTAGCTCGGCTATTCCTTCCGCCCAATGCTGCATCGTCGACCGGCGCGATGAACGCGAGCGTGGCGCAAGACCCTTGAGCGGGGTCGGTTGCTTTCCCAAGCCTCCTGTTGAATGTGTCGGAGCGGCCAAGAGGCCGAACGACCCCAGGACCGCCATGCAGCCGCCGCCGCGATGAGACCCGATTCCGAGATCCGGAATGCCAGCGTGGCGGTGCTGGCCCGGAGCCCGATTCTGCGTCTCGATGCCGTGGGGTTGACGTTCGGACCTCTCGTGGTCCTCGACGACATCAACCTCGTGATGCGCCCCGGCGAGGTCGTGTCCATCATCGGGCCGAGCGGCTCGGGCAAGAGCATCCTGCTCCGCTGCATCAATCAATTGGAGCCACCGACCAGCGGACGCGTCACGCTGGGGGGCGTCTCGATCGAAGCCGGTCATGCCCCCACCCGCAAGGAACTGACCGACCTGCGCCGCAGCGTCGGCATGGTGTTCCCGTCCTTCAATCTCTTCCCGCACATGACCGTGCTGCGCAACGTCAGCCTCGCCCAGGAGCGAGTGCTCGGCCGGAGCCGCGTGGAGGCCGACGCTCGCTCGCGCGAGTTGCTCGACCGAGTCGATCTGGCCGGCAGGGCGGATCACTACCCATCCCGCTGCTCTGGCGGCCAGCAGCAGCGCATCGCCATCGCACGGGCTCTGGCGCTCGAGCCAAAGCTCATGCTGTTCGACGAACCCACATCGGCGCTCGACCCCGAACTCGGGCTCGAGGTCCTGGCCGTGATGCGCGAGCTCGCCGGAGAGGGCATGACGATGATCGTCGTTACCCACGAGTTGCACTTCGCCGAGACGGTCTCGGACCGCATCGTCGTCATGGCCGATGGCCGCATTATCGAACAGGGACCCAGCCGGCAGGTGATGCGCGAGCCCCAGACCGAACGGGCCCGCCGCTTCCTGCACGCCGTCAGGGACCGGTGATGGGCGAGATCCTTCTCAGCCTCGCGGTGGGAGTTCCCTGGACCCTGGCGCTGACGGTCGTGTCCTTCGCCACCGGTGCCGTGCTCGGGGTTGGGCTCTGCGCTCTGCGCGTGTCGCGGACTGGCATTTTCCGGTTCCTTGGCGCGACCATCGTCCTGACACTCCGATCGATCCCGCCGATCGTCTGGCTCTTCGGGGTTTACCTCGGCATTGGGACCGACGTCGTCGCCATTCGACCATTTGCCGCCGCCGCGATGGGCCTGGGACTGATCACGGCGGCCCATATGGCGGAGATCTACCGGGGCGCGCTGTCGGCCGTACAGGTCGGCCAATGGGAAGCCGCGATAGCGCTCGGTCTCCCGGAGCGGTCGCGCTTCGTCGACGTCATCGGACCGCAGATGCTGCACCTCGCCCTGCCGTCGGCCGCCGCCTGCATGGTCGGGCTTCTCAAAAACACCGCAGTCGCCTCGACCGTCGGGGTCACCGAGGTCGCCTTCGAGGCCTATCACGTGACGCAGCGGACTTCCCACGGTCTCGGCGTCTTTGCCATCACGGGCGCGCTCTACATCGCGATCAGCCTTCCCATCGCGGTCGCGGGACGCTGGGCCAGCCTTCGCCTGCGCGTCGCGGTGGCGCGATGAGCGGACTGCTGAGGCTCTGGGCCGAGTGGCTGCCCTCGCTTCTCGGCGGCCTGACGATCAGCGTAGAGGTCACCGGCGTCAGTCTCCTGTTCGGCATCCCTCTGGGTTTGCTGCTGGCGATGGCCCTGCAATCGCGCGCCGGGCTCGCGTACTGGCCCACCGTTGCGGTTGTCGAGATCGGGCGCGGCGCGCCGGTGCTGATCCTGCTGCAACTCGCCTATTTCGGCCTTCCCTCGGTCGGGCTGTCGCTCTCCTCCTTCGCGGCGGCGAGTTGCGCCTTCGCGTGGTGCACCGGCGCCTATACGAGCGAGATCATCCGCGCCGGACTGGAGGCCGTGCCGCGTGGCCAGAGGGAGGCCGCGGCCGCGATCGGCCTCAGCCGGTTCGATGAGCTGCGCTACGTCATCCTTCCACAAGGGCTTCGGGTCGCGCTGCCGGCTCTGCTCGGCTTCGCCATCCTGCTGTTGCAGGCCTCGTCGCTCTGCTTCGCCATCGCGCTGCCGGAACTGGTCAGCCAAGCTTACAGGGCGGGTTCGGCCGCCGTCTCCTACCTTCCGATCCTGGCCCTGGCGGGCCTTCTCTATGCCGCGATCTGCATCCCGGCCACACTGCTCGTTGCCGGCCTCGAGCGCCGGCTCGCAGGCCACACGCGCCGAAACGCCACCCTCTATCTTTAGCGGGCGGCGCGGCGTTAAAGGATCGGGTTTTCCCTCTCAAGGACGAGATCACATGAACCGTTTCACGTGCGCCGGGCGGGCTGCCCGATGAGCCTCACCGTCTTCGTTACCGGCGCGACCTCCGGCTTCGGCAAGGCGATCGCCGAGCGCCTCGTGCGCGACGGCCATCGCGTCATCGCGGCCGGCCGCCGCGCCGATCGTCTCGACGCGCTGGCGTCCGACCTCGGCGAGCGGCTCCTGCCCTTCGTCCTGGACGTCACCGATGCCGATGCCGTCGCGGCACTTCCGGGCTCGCTCCCCAAAGGCTGGCAGGAGGTCGACGTTCTCGTGAACAATGCCGGTCTCGCGCTCGGCCTCGACCCGGCGCAGAAGGCCGACCTCAAGCAGTGGGACCAGATGATCGCCACCAACGTGACGGGTCTCATCCACATGACGCGGGCGCTGTTGCCCGGCATGGTGGAGCGGGACCGCGGCCACGTGGTGAACCTCGGCTCGATCGCGGGCTCCTACCCCTATCCGGGCGGCCACGTCTACGGCGGCACCAAGGCCTTCGTGAAGCAGTTCAGCCTCAACCTGAAGGCCGACCTCGTCGGCACCTTCGTGCGCGTTACGGACGTCGAGCCGGGCCTCTGCGGCGGCACGGAGTTCAGCAACGTCCGCTTCTCGGGCGACGACGACAAGGCGGCTGCCGTCTACAAGGGCACCGAGCCCCTGACGTCCGAAGACATCGCCGAAACAGTCGCCTGGGTCGTGTCTTTGCCACGCCACGTCAACATCAACCGCGTCGAGATGATGCCGACCTGCCAGGCTTCCGGTCCCCTGGCGATCAAACGCCAGGGCTGACGTTGAACGCCGCGTGAGACAAGTCGGGACCGCGGCGGCGATCCCGACATTCATCGAAGCCTAGGCGAGCCGGCTGTCGCGGTCGAACTGACCATGCTTGCGGTAGCGATAGAGATAGCCGGGCACGACCGATTCGATGGCGCGCGGCTCG
>JAYVMK010000266.1:0-9707 GCA_043758995.1 Lichenibacterium sp.
GCTGCATCGCGGCACCGAGAAGCTGATGGAGGCGCGGACCTACGTTCAGAACGTGCCCTACTTCGACCGGTTTGACTATGTCGCGCCGATGAATCAGGAGCACGGCTTCTGTCTCGCGATCGAGAAACTGCTCGGCATCGTCGTGCCCCGGCGCGCGCAACTGCTCCGGGTTATGTTCAGCGAGATCGGCCGCCTCCTGTCGCATCTCCTCAACGTGACCACGCAGGCGATGGATGTCGGAGCCCTGACGCCCCCGCTCTGGGGTTTCGAGGAACGCGAGAAACTCATGAACTTCAACGAGCGTGTGTCCGGCGCTCGGCTCCACTCGAGTTACTTCAGGCCTGGCGGGGTCCACGAGGACATCCCGCCCCAACTGATCGAGGATATCGGGGCCTGGTGCAAAGGCTTCTACGGGACCTTGAACGACTTCGACGTTCTGTTCCTCGACAACCGCATCTTCAAACAGCGCAACGTCGACGTCGGCGTCATCACGCTCGACGAATGCTGGGCCTGGGGATTCTCGGGGCCGCTGCTCCGAGCCTCAGGAGCCGCTTGGGACCTCAGAAAAGCACAGCCCTACGAGTGCTACGAGGAAATGGACTTCGACATCCCGGTCGGCACTCACGGCGACAATTACGATCGCCAGGTGGTGCGAATGGAAGAGATGCGGCAGTCGACGCGCATCATCGAGCAATGCGTCAAGAAGCTCCGATCGCCGGACGGCCAAGGCCCGATCAAGATCCGGGAGGGCAAAGTCTCGCCCCCGTCCCGCGCCGAGATGAAACGCTCCATGGAGGCCGTCATCTCCCATTTCAAACTGTTCAGCGAAGGGTTTCACGTGCCGGCCGGAGAGGTCTATCAGGCGATCGAAGCGCCGAAGGGCGAGTTCGGCGTCTATCTGGTCTCGACAGGCGGGGACATGCCCTATCGCTGCAAGGTCCGCTCGCCCTGTTTCACGCATCTTCAGGCGATGGACTTCATGTGTCGGGGTCACATGATGGCGGATGTCGCGGCCATCCTGGGATCCATCGATATCGTGTTCGGCGAAGTCGACCGCTGATCCGCGACCTCTTACGAATGAGCGGCCGACCGGGGACCCGACCGCGTCAGAAGGGCGGAAGCACCTTCCGCTCCACCAGGCGCCGGATCGCCGCCAGCAGGGCCAGGCCGCTGTCCACCGTCTCGTTGAACCCGGCACGCCGGATCTTCCCCATGTCGGACACCATGTCGAAGCCCGTGTTGAAGACGAAGTCGCCGAAGCCCCAGCCGACGAGCTTGTCGTAGGGCGTGTCCTGCAGCCCGTGCCGCGCCACGAGGGTCGACCACAGGGGTGCCTTGTCGGCCATCTGGGAGGCCAGTTGCATCGTCAAGGGCGGCCCGACCGGAAGCCCAAGCCCTTCGCCGACCTGGCGCCAAATACGCTCCCAGCGGAACGGTTCGTGGACGTAGTTGAAGGCCTCGTTGCGCGCCGCATCGCTCGTGGAACTCCACAAACTGGCGTGGCCGAGGAGCCGCGCGTCGGTGACCTGGGCCAGAACGCCGCGATAGACGGATTCGGGTCCGGGAAAGCGGAACGAGGTGCCCGTCGCCTTGCTGATCGCCGCGTAGACTCCGACCACCATGGCGAGGTTCATCGGATTGCCGGCGACATCGCCGACCACCACGTCGGGGCGGAGGAGAGTGAAGGTGAAGTCGCCGTCCCTCGCCCGTCGGCGCAACGAGTCCTCCTGGGTATAGTAGAAGTTCGGCGGGACATGCCGCGGATCGTCCTCGTAGAACGGCGCCAGGACCGGCCCGAGGTGGACGCCATAGACCTTGGCGCCCTGATAGAGAACGACCCGATCGAGGGGCGCTCGGGCGGCCTGGAGACCGTCGAGGAGGTTGTCCAGCATGGGACCGTTCACCGCGACCTCGGCGGCGAAGTCCGGCTGGGCGCGATAGGCCGCGTAGAACAAATGCGTGGTGTCGCCCGCCGCCGACAGGGCCCGAGCCGTCGCCTCCGCGTCGCCGAGATCGACGGTGATCGTATCCACACCGGCGATGGGCCGGCTCGCGAGGCAGCGGAGGTTCCAATCCGACCGGTCCGCCAACACATCGCGCAGGCCCTGGCCGATGATGCCGCTGGCCCCTGCAATCAACGCGACCTTTTTGTTCATCTGACACCGTCCTCCTGCTTGCCGCCGCCCGGTTCCGGCCGTCGTAGCTGGTGTCGAGCCCTGGCCCAACGCGACTGTTCCATTGGAGTTCGTCTCCGGTTCGGCGAAGGTAAGATCGGGGACACCGCCCCGACCCGCTGCGCCGCCGTTGTTGAAACGGCAGCATCATGCGATGAGCCGACGCGTCGGTGAAGCCGTGGTCGGAGACAGAGATGTTCAAAAGGCGCGATCGTGATCTCGACGAGATTCGCGAGAGCGGATTGTTCGACGGGGAATGGTACCTCGCGCACAATCCCGACGTTGCCGCCGTCGGCATCGACCCCTTGGTTCATTACCTCGCATCCGGCGCCTCCGAAGGCCGTCCGCCCGGGCCGAGGTTCGACCTGGCCTGGTATCTCGGCGAGACCCCGGAGGCGGGCCTGCCGGGCGTGAATCCAATCCTGCACTATCTGCGGGAGGGACGCGGTCTCGGCCGTACTCCTCGCGCTCTCGACGAGGGTCAGGCTTTCGACTCCTTCCTGGCCGGCACGCGCAGCGGCCGCCTGCCCTTCGCCGAACTGGTGCGCTCAGGGGTGGACCATGTCTATTACGCGCTCGATGCAGCGGTGCCGACGGCCGAGCTTCCGCTCCCGCCGCTCGATCTCGCCGTGCGGATCGGCTCGCCGACCCTGGAGGGGTTCGAAGAGATCGGCCGGGGCGTGAAACAGGCGATCGTGCGCTGTCTCCCGCCGGAGTTCGACTTCAGCGGAAGCCGCTGTCTCGACTTCGGCTGCGGCATCGGCCGCGTCATCCGGCAGTTCGCGGATGAGGCGCGGTCCGCCGAGTTCTGGGGCTGTGACATCGACGGGACCAGCATTCGCTGGGCCGTCGAACACATGACGCCGCCCTTCCGCTTCTACCAGATGTCCCAGGCACCGAGCCTCCCGTTCGAGGACGCCTCCTTCGATCTGATCTACGCCATCGCGGTCTTCAGTCAGGTCTATGACGACTGGCATCAATGGGCTGTCGAGATCCGCCGCGTTCTGAAGCCCGGCGGAATCTTCTTCATGAGCTACGCCGGACAGACCCCCTTCGAGGAGATGCTGTCGCTGCCCTATGACGGGTTCGATCCGAAGCCGGGTCTCTACGTCAAGAACCCGTTCAACAGTTGGAACCGTGGTGGCCCCATGGTGTTCATGTCGCCGGCCTGGGTCGAACGTCACTGGGGCAGTCTCTTCGACATCGACTTCGTGGCGCCTGACGCCTTGCTGGATTACCAGTCGATCTGCGTCCTGCGAAAGCCCGAGCGTGGCGCCCCGCCACGCATGGGCATGCGCACGGTCCAGACGGCGACGGCCCAGCCCTTCAGCCCTGACGCGACGGGTCGCATCGCGCAGAAGTGCGATGAATCGAAGTCGTTCCTCGACAGCTACGGAATCGATACGGCGGCGCGGGCGGACGTCGAGGGTTGGATCGTCCTGCGGGGGGACACGCCCGAACGCCTGCGCGTTCTGGTCGATGGACATCCTGTCGAGAGCCAGCCGACGATCTGGGAACCTGGCAATGCCTACCGCGATTGGGGCAACAGTCGCCAGACGGTCTTCAGAACATCGATCGACACGGTTCCTTTCACGACCGGGCTCCACGACCTGACGGTGGAAATTGAGGGTTCGCTCGGCACCAAACATAAGTTGAAGATCCCGCTGTTAAAGCGCGATTCCGTGTCAAGCGATACCGAACACTGACGCTGTTTCTTGGTCATGCGCCAGGACTGCATTCTATGCACGCTCGGCTTGCTTGTGCGGCAGAGGCATGCTTCTCAAAGAACGTGGACATCGTGAGCGTCAGCGCCATGTCGTCCGGACCTCGCCAACTCACCGATACGGGAACAGACCACGATGACCGACGAATTCTCCGCTGATCCGTCCCGGGACGCCGTGGAGGTCCGCGGCGACGCGTCGAAGATCCTGCCTGTGATCATGTGCGGGGGCTCGGGAACGCGGCTTTGGCCGGCGTCGCGCGAAAGCATGCCGAAGCAGTTCATCCCGCTGCTCGAAGACCTGTCGAACTTCCAGGTCACCGCCAAGCGCTTCAGCCACCCGGCCTTCTCGAAGCCGCTGGTCCTCGCGTCGAACGACGTGCGCTTCATCGTGGCCGAGCAGCTTCTGGCGGTCGGCGTCGAGGCCGAGATCGCGCTGGAGCCGATGCGCCGCGATTCTGCCGCTGCCGTCGCGGTCGCCGCCTGCCTGGCCGAGCGTCGTGAGCCCGGCACCGTCGCCCTCGTGGTGGCGGCCGATCATCTCATCAGCGATATGGATGCTTTCGTGGCCTCCTGCATCGCGGCCGCTGACGGGGCTCGCGCGGGCTTCGTCATGACGCTCGGCGTCACCCCCACCGCACCCGCCACGGGCTATGGATACATCCAGCCCGGCGATCCGGTCGCCGGAACAGCGGCCTCTCGCGTCGAGCGCTTCGTTGAAAAGCCCGATGCCGCCACGGCGGCCCGCTACATCGACATGGGCTATCTGTGGAACAGCGGCAACTTCCTGTTTCGCTCCGATGTCATGACGGCCGAACTCCAGACCTATGCGCCCGAGGTGCTCTCGGCCGCTCGCGCCGCCGTCGAGGCCGCGAAGACCGACCTCGACTTCCTGCGGCTCGACGCCGAGGCCTTTGCCAAAGCGCCCAAGATCTCCATCGACTATGCCGTCATGGAGCGGACCGCGCGGGCGGGCGTTCTGCCGGTCGACTTTTCCTGGTCCGACATCGGCACCTGGGGCGCCATCTGGGAGGCTTCGAAGCTGGACGCCAGCGGCAATGCCCTGAAGGGCAAGGTCGAGGTCGTGGCGACGCGAAACAGCCTCGTCCATTCGGAAGGCGTGCTCACCACTGTGGTGGGGCTCGACGACGTGGTCGTGGTGGCGACGCCCGATGCCGTGCTGGTGACCTCCCGCGAACGCTCGGATGCCGTGAAGGACCTCGTCGGCCAGATGAAGGCCGCCAAAAGGCCCGAGGTCGAAGATCACCTCTTGATGTACCGTCCCTGGGGCTCGTATCAGCGCATCGACATCGGGTCGCGGTTCCAGGTCAAGCGCATCACCGTCAAGCCGGGCCACCGCCTGTCGCTGCAGAAGCACTTCCACCGCGCCGAACATTGGGTCGTGGTGCGGGGCACCGCCGAAGTGACGATCGACGACCAGGTGATCCTGCGCCACGAGAACGAGGCGGCCTACCTGCCCATCGGCTCGGTGCACCGCCTCGCCAATCCGGGCAAGATCGATCTCGAAATGATCGAGGTTCAGGTCGGCAGCTACACGGGCGAAGACGACATCGTGCGCTTCGAGGATGTGTACGGGCGTTGAAGCCCGTCAACCGGCTGTGGTCATCGCTCAATCGGCTGTCCGTCAGCCGAGGCGTTCGCCGACGATCCTCAGTTCGGCTCGGTAGACGAGCGCGCCGGTGATGTCCCGGACGCTCGCCGCCATGACGCGAGAGCCGACCGGCATCGTGGTGGGGGTCAGGTCGTGCAACAGACCCAAAGCCTGATCGGCGACGTCCTGCAGACCAGGCAACTCGATCCCATCCTCGTCCAGAAACTGACGCTCGCCATCGTCACTGTCGAAGTAGAATCGGGTCATGGTCCTCTCCCGTGGCAGCCGTGTTGCCTTCTGCGAACGCTGACCGCTATCAAACATTTCAGAGCGGCTCATTCACATTAGAGGCCCCGCAGGATCTTCCGCGCACGCCGCATCATCTCGGTCGCGGCCTCGAGGAAGCTCCTGACGATCTGAAGGGCACCGCTTGCCTTCCGACCGCAGATCGGATGCACTTCTCCTCGACCGTGCATTTGGCTGGAGGTTTCGATGGCAGAGCTCCTGATCGTCGGTGCCGGGCCGGTCGGTCTGACGCTTGCGGGTGAGTTGGCCCGTTATGGCGTCCCGCTTCGAATCATCGATCGGAGCCCGCAACCGAGCCGAACCTCCAAGGCTCTGGTGATCTGGAGCCGCACGCTCGAACTGATGGACCGGATGGGCTGCACGTCCGCCTTTCTCGCCGCAGGCCTGACAGCGAAACGCGCGACGATCCGCGAGGGCAGCAAGGTCCTGGGCACCACCGGCTTCGACCATGTGGCCAGCCCGCATCCTCTCCCGCTCATGATCCCGCAGTCCGAAACCGAGCGCCTGCTCGCCGACCATCTCTCAAGCTTCGGGGTGACGGTCGAGCGCCAGGTGGAGTTGATCGCCTTCGACAATCGGTCCGACGGGGTTACGGCGCGGCTACGCCATGCCGACGGTCACGAGGAGGTCCTCGACACGCCGTGGTTGGTCGGCTGCGACGGCGCCCATAGCGCGGTGCGGCACGGGCTCGGCCTGGAGTTCCGCGGCGCAGCGCAGGGCGACGACTGGATGCTGGCCGACGTTCGCATCGAGGGCGTGGGGGCGCCCCCGGCCGACGAAATCGCTCCGTTTCTGCACCGGGACGGTCCCGTGATCCTGTTCCCGATACCGGGTGGGCGGGCGCGCCTCATCGCCAGGGTGGGCCGGACCGATCCCGCTCACCCTCGGCCCGATCCGACGCTGGCGGATGTTCAGGCCATGATCGACGGCCGCACCGGAGCAGGATTTCGGGCCACCGACCCCGTGTGGCTGTCCAATTTCCGCATCAACGAGCGCAAGGTCGCGGACTATCGCCAGGGCCGCGCCTTCCTGGCGGGCGACGCCGCACATGTGCACAGTCCCGCTGGCGGACAGGGCATGAACACGGGAATGCAGGATGCCTTTGGCCTCGCTTGGCGGCTCGCTCTGGTGACGCGCCAGGAGGGGGCGGCGGAGCTACTGGACAGTTACAGTGTCGAGCGCTCCCGCGTGGGCGACATGGTCCTGCACAATGCCAGCCGCATCACCGACGTCGCGACCCTGTCGAACCCCGCCGCTCAGGCGGCTCGCAATCTGGCGATCCACCTGCTGCTTGGGATCGGGATGGCGCGGGACCGGATGGCGACCACCTTGAGCGAGATCGGCATCGGCTATCCCGAAAGTCCCTTGTCCCAAGGCCGTGGCTCTGGAGCGAGGCTCGCCCCGGAGCATTATGACGGGCCGCCCCCGGGGGCGGGACCCAGGCCCCGCTTCGTGCTCCATGCCGACGACACGGAGCGTAGCGCAAGCCTCACGGGACAGTTCCCAACCCTGGTCGAGCCGCAGGTCCGGGGTGTGCCGGACGGGCAGGGTGTCATGATCGTCCGCCCGGACGGTTATGTTGGCTACTCCGGCGCCGCCCAGGACTGGGCCGGCGCCGAGGGCTACCTCAAACGCAACGCGACGGTGACAGCCTCGTAGCGCCTCCTTCTGAACTTGGGAATGACGCGGCCTCGTCCGGCAGCCACTTCCACCAGCTCCCGCATCTTGAGCCGGGGCTGAAAGGGCCCGTGTCGAAAGAGGAGGGCTTCAGGGTTCCGAGGCGGGTTTTGGCTTCGCCCCACGCTCGTCCTTCGAGACGGCCGCTACGCGGCCGGCTCAGGATGAGGGCTAGGAGGAAGGAGCCATCGGGTACCGCCGCTGCTTTAGACAACGGCCAGACCACACAACGCTTGGTGGAGGGAACGACCGAGTGCGAAGGGCCCATCGCCCCCAGCACCGCATCAGTCGCGCGGCGGAGCCTCGGTGGAGAGCTCGCCGACATAGGAACGCACGCGCGTCCGGCCATGGCTCAAGTCGCGCGTCGGCACCGGCGGAAGGGGAGACGACAGGCTTGGCGACGGCTGCAGCGAGCCGGGCCGGGCGGTCGTGTCCGCCGCGACATCGGCCACCGAGGGTAGTCCGGGTGCCGATGCTTCGTAGGCGGTGTCCGGCGCCGATGTCCCGAGGCGCGAGGTCGTGGGCGCGTCCGGTACGACGGATCCGGGCTCGATGGCGGCATTGTCCATGGGACCGTCGAAGAGCGGCTGATCGGCCCGGCTGGCCGTGAAGCCGCCCGTACCGCTGCCTGCGGGCGTATAGGCCATCTCGCGTTCGCCGAGCGACGTGCCACCCCCGAAGGCGCTCCATCCCTCCTCCCGCCAGCCTGCGGACCGTTCCTCCATATCGACGGCACCGTCCCTGTCGAGGATCTCCAAGACGCGATCATAAGCAGCACTGTCGGTCTCGACCGACAGCGCGACGCCGCCGCGACGCAAACCTTCGGCGTAGAGGTGCCGGTCTTCGTCGGGGATGAAAAAACCTTTGAGGTTCTCCCAGAACCCATGCGGATGGGCAGGCTCGGCGAGGGCCGCCTCGCCTCCCGCGACACGGACGTCGCCGTCGGGAACTCCCGCCGCCACGAGGTCTCGGCGCGCATGATCGGCCGCTTCGTCCGTATCGAAGAAGGCCGTGACCGAACGGGGCGAGGATTGCCGGCCCGTATCGACCGGCGTGGTTGAAAGATCGTCGTAGGCCATGGCGGTCGCTCCCTGATGCATAGTCGTCGGGGTCGGCGGACGACCCGGGGACGCTGCTCTCGATGTCTAACGGGCGCGGCTTCGCTAGGGGCAAAAGCGCGCCAGGCGGCACCTGTCCGCCGCGAGAGCAACGGAGGCCGCGCTCTCAAGTTCCATGTCGGGAGATCCTGCAGTACGTGACATGCCGTCTGCCCTCATCGAGCACGTCCTTGCGTCACGGCCGCCGGCACGAAGGCACCCGCTGGCGCCGTGGCGAAGGTCTCATGATCCGCCGACAAGCGTCAGGCCGTGGCGCCGCCCGGGCGGGTCCAGAGGCCGTGGCGCTCCGGGGTGCCGACGATGCGGAACAGCGCCGGCTGGGCGACGCCGATCGCCACATGCCAGAGCTTGCGCCATCGCGGTACCGACAGGCGCCGAGCCCAGGGATCCGGTGAGAAGCGCACGCGCCGGCCGATCTCGCGATAGACCCGCAGCGCGGTCGCGATCGCCCAGGCCGAGCGGAACGGCAGTCGCACGATGCCGACGCGGGCCGACGCATAATACCGCTCAGCCAGTTCCAGCAAGGCGTGGGTTGCTTCCAGCACGAGGCGGCGGTTCTGCGGGTCGAGGATGAAGGCCGGCGAGATGCTGTCGCGACGGAACAGGTCGGCCGGCAGATAGACCCGGCCGATCCGCGCATCGTCCATCACGTCGCGCGCGATATTGGTGAGTTGGAAGGCCAGGCCGAGGTCGCAGGCACGGTCGAGCATGGCGTGGTCGTCGGGATCGACCCCCATGACGATGGCCATCGTGACCCCGACCGCCCCGGCGACGCCGTAGCAATAGGCCAAGAGATCGTCGAGCGTGCGGTACCGGCGATCCTCGACGTCCATGCGAAACCCGTCGAGGATATCGAGCGGCAGGCGTGCCGGGATGCGGTGTTTCGCGGCGACGCGGGCAAAGGCCGCGAAAGCCGGGTCGTCCTGCGGGACGCCGGCCAAGGCGTCGCGCGTTCGCTGCTCGAGCATCGCCAGGCGCTCGGCCGGCGTGCCGTCCTGCTCGACGCGCCCCATCCCGCCCGCCTGCCCGTCGATGACATCGTCGCAATGACGGCACCAAGCGTAGAACAGCCTCGCACTGTCGCGCGTGCCGCGGTCGAA
>JAYVMK010000267.1:0-4404 GCA_043758995.1 Lichenibacterium sp.
GGGGCTTGAACAAATCGCCGCACGGCGTGGTCATCGGCCTCGTGCAGCTGCAACTGCCGGTCGTCGCGACGCCCGCGCAACTCGCCGCACAGACGCAGCGCATCGTCGCCATGGTGGCCAAGGCGCGGACCAACATGGCCACGATGGACCTCGTCGTGTTCCCCGAATATGCGCTGCACGGCCTGTCGATGGACACCAATCCGGAGATCATGTGCCGGATGGACGGGCCGGAGGTCGCGGCCTTCCGGCAGGCCTGCGTCGACAATCGGATCTGGGGCTGTTTCTCCATCATGGAGTTCAACCCGCACGGCCATCCCTACAACGTCGGGCTCATCATCGACGATCAGGGCGAGGTGAAGCTCTATTATCGCAAGATGCATCCGTGGGTGCCGGTCGAACCCTGGGAGCCTGGCGATCAGGGCATTCCGGTCATCGACGGGCCGAACGGCTGCAAGCTCGGCCTGATCATCTGCCACGACGGCATGTTCCCCGAGATGGCACGCGAATGTGCCTACAAGGGCGCCGAGGTGATGCTGCGGACGGCCGGCTATACGGCGCCGATGCGCGAGGCTTGGCGCTTCACCAACCAGTCGAACAGCTTCTGCAATCTCATGATCACCGCCAACGTCTGCATGTCGGGCTCGGACGGGAGCTTCGACTCCATGGGCGAGGGCATGGTCTGCAATTTCGACGGCTCGATCATCGCCCACGGCACCAGCGGCCGGCCGGACGAGATCATCACCGCGGAGGTCCGGCCCGATCTCGTTCGCGAGGCTCGCGCCGTGTGGGGGCCGGAGAACAACATCTACCAGCTCGGCCATCGCGGCTTCTCGGCCGTCAAGGGCGGCGCCGGCGACTGCCCCTACACCTACATGAGCGACCTCGCGGCCGGGCGCTATCGCCTACCCTGGGAGGAGACCGTGCGGGTGACGGACGGCACCTCCTGCGGACTTCCCACCCCGACACGGGCCTATGGCGAATCCGGTCTGAAGGCGGCCGCCGAATGAGCACCGTCGTCGCCGATCCCTATCCCTGGCCCTATGACGGGGACCTGCGACCCGCCAATACGGCGCTGGTGATCATCGACATGCAGGTCGATTTCTGCGGGATCGGCGGCTACGTCGACCGGATGGGCTACGACCTGTCCCTGACCCGCGCGCCGATCGAACCCATCGCCCGCGTTCTCGCCAGCGCGCGGGCGGCAGGCTTTACGGTGATCCACACCCGCGAGGGGCACCGACCGGATCTCTCCGACCTGCCCGACAACAAGCGCTGGCGCTCGCGGCGCATCGGCGCCGGCATCGGCGACGACGGCCCCTGCGGGCGCGTGCTGGTGCGTGGCGAGCCCGGCTGGGACATCATCCCGGAGCTCGCGCCACTGGCCGGCGAGATCGTCATCGACAAGCCCGGCAAGGGCTCGTTCTGCGCCACCGATCTCGAGCTGATCCTGCGCACGCGAGGCATCCGCAACCTCGTCCTGACCGGCATCACCACGGATGTCTGCGTCTCGACGACGATGCGCGAGGCCAACGACCGCGGCTTCGAATGCGTCGTGCTCGGCGACTGCTGCGGGGCGACCGACCGAAGCAACCACGACGCGGCCTTGCGCATGGTGACGATGCAGGGCGGGGTGTTCGGCGCGGTATCGACCTCGGATGCCCTGATCGCGGGGTTGGCCTGATGCCGTCGTGCCGGGCCGTCGTGCACCGAATCTCGACCCGGAGCCCGGACGATGTCGAAGGCCTCGAACGCGCCTTCGCCGAGGGCCGCATCAAGGCCGGCTCGGTCGTGGCGATCTTCGGCAAGACGGAGGGGAACGGCCTCGTCAACGACTGGACCCGGGGGCTGGCGTCGCGGGCGCTCAAGGACAGCCTGTCCCGGTACGCCGGCCCGGAGATCGCCGGCAGCGCCTGCCTCGTCATGTCGGGCGGAACCGAGGGCGGCCTCGCACCGCATCTGACCGTTTTCGAGGTTCGTCAGGACGATGGGCCCGAGCAGCGCGAGGCGCTCGCGGTGGGCCGGGCCCATACGGCCCCGCTTCCTCCGGAAGACCTCGGCCGGTCCGGCCAGGTCCGCGCGGTGGCGCGCGCCGTCGAGGACGCCATGCGCGACGCCGGGATAGACGACCCGTCCGATGTGCATTTCGTCCAGGTGAAATGCCCCCTCTTGACCTCGGAGCGCATCGCGGAGGCGAAGCGGCGGGGCGCTGATTGCGTCACCACCGACACGCTGAAATCCATGGGCCTGTCCCGCGCCGCAGCCTCGCTCGGCATCGCCTTGGGCCTCGGCGAGATCGAGGCGGTGAGCGAGGCGACGATCGGACGTGACCTGTCGGTCTTCTCGACCCGCGCCTCCGCCTCGGCTGGCGTGGAGCTTCTGGGTCACGAGGTCGTGGTCCTGGGACGCGGTCGCGGCTGGTCGGGGCCGATGCGCATCGACCATGCCGTGATGGCCGACGCCCTCGATGTCGAGCCCGTGAGGGCAGCCCTGGCGCGGCTCGGGCTCGGAGCGGCCGGGCAGCTCGCACCGGCACAGCGGAACCGCCTCGTGGCCCTTCTCGCCAAGGCCGAGGCGCCCACCGGCGGTCGGCTGCGCGACTATCGCCATACGATGCTGACGGATTCCGACCTGTCCCCGACCCGCCACGCGCGCGGTTTCCTGGCCGGCGTTCTGGCCGGGATCGTGGGCCATGCGGAACTCTACGTTTCGGGGGGCGCCGAGCATCAGGGTCCCGACGGCGGCGGTCCGGTGGCGATCATCGTCGAAGCGGAGCGAGACGGTGCAGCACAGTGAGCCGGCCATGACCGCCCAGCCCTCATCCCCCCCGGCCCGCGCTGTATCGGTCTCGACCGTCGGCATGACCAAGCGGTTCGGTGACTTCACGGCGCTCGACGACGTATCGATCGATGTGCCGGCCGGGGCTTTCCACGTGCTGCTGGGCGAGAACGGCGCCGGCAAGTCGACGCTCGTCAAATGCATCATGGGCTTCTACCAGCCCGACGCGGGTTCGCTCGTCGTGGACGGCAAGCCCGTGATCGTGCGCAATCCGCGCGACGCGCGGGCGCTGGGCATCGGTATGGTCTACCAGCATTTCACGCTGGTGCCGTCGCTGACCGGCGCCGAGAACCTCGTCATCAGCCGCGCCGACACGCCCGCCATCATCAACTGGGGTCGCGAGCGCGAGCGGCTATCGGCCTTCATGGCCCGCATGCCGTTCCGCGTGCCGCTCGACCGGCCGGTGGCGAGCCTCGCAGCCGGCGAGAAGCAGAAACTGGAGATCCTGAAGCTCCTCTACCTCGATGGCCGCTTCCTCATCCTCGATGAGCCGACCTCCGTCCTCACACCCGGCGAGGCCGACGAGATCCTCGGCCTGCTGCGCGGCATGACGCAGCGGGGCGAATTGTCGGTGCTGATGATCAGCCACAAGTTTCGCGAGGTCACGGCTTTCGCCGACGCGGTCGCGGTGCTGCGCCGCGGCGCGCTCGTCGGCGGCGGCCGGGTCGCCGACATGACGACCGACGGCATGGCTCGCCTGATGATCGGCGACACGGCCGTGCGTGAACGCGCCGCCCGCGCCGAGAGCCCCGAAGGCCGCACCGTGCTCGACCTCGCCGGTCTCGTGGCGGACGACGATGCCGGAAAGCCAGCGGTCGACGGCGTCAGTCTGAAGGTGAAGGCGGGCGAGATCCTCGGCATCGCGGGCGTGTCGGGCAACGGCCAGGCGGCGCTGGTCGAAGTGTTGAACGGTCAGCGTCCGCTGCGCGACGGGCGGATCTTCATTCACGACCAGCCTTTCGAGCCGGTGCGGCGCGACTTCGACCGGTTCCGCGTCTTCGGCCTTCCGGAGGAGCCGCTGAAGAATGCCGCCGTGCCGGGCATGAGCGTCGCCGACAACATCGCGTTCCGGGACTTCGACAAGGCGCCGGCGACGAAATGGGGCTGGTGGATGTCGCGCGCACCTCTGCGGGCGCGGGCCGCCGATCTCGTGGCGCGCTACAAGGTCAAGACCGCCTCGCTCGACGCGCCGATCTCCACTTTGTCGGGCGGCAACGTGCAGCGGGCCATCCTGGCGCGCGAATTGTCGGGCGACGTCGAGGTGCTGGTCGTCGCCAATCCCTGTTTCGGGCTCGATTTTGCGTCCGTCGTCGAGATCCGCAGCCAGATCATGGAGCAGCGCAACCGCGGCGCTGCGGTGCTGCTCGTGTCGGAGGATCTCGACGAGATCCTGGAACTGGCCGACCGCGTCGCGGTGATGTCGGAAGGCCGCATCTCCTACACGGCCCCGGTCGGCGAAACCGACCGCACCACCATCGGCCGCCACATGGCGGGACATTGATGAAGGCCTTCCGCTCATCCCCGCGCAGGCGGGGATCCAGCGACAGGAGCCGGCCGGAGGCCGTCCAC
>JAYVMK010000268.1:0-5179 GCA_043758995.1 Lichenibacterium sp.
CGCTCGCTCAGCCTCCAGGTCTATGGCCGCAAGGCCGACGTCGATGCGACCGTTGGGCCGCGCGTCGGCCTGACTGTCACCAAGAAGGTCGGCAATGCCGTCGAACGGAACCGCGTCAAGCGCCGGTTCCGCGAAGCCTTGCGTGCGCCCGACCTCAAGACCTCTCCCGACCATGATTACGTGATCGTGGCCCGACGCGACGCGCTTTCGGCGCCCTTTTCCAAACTCGTGAGCGAGGTCCAGCGCTGCTTCGGCGACGCTGGATCGGGCCGCTTGAAGCGGTCCGGGCCGTCGCAGGGCTCTGGCCCGAGGCGCCGCGGAACCGCCCGCGCTGCCGCTCCATCGAACCCTTGACGAACTTTTCGCGGAGCCTCGTCGTCCTTCGGGACGCGGCGGTGGTCCGGACCCAGGCAGCGTGACGCACCATGAAAGATGACAACAAGAACGTCTACGTCGCGATCGCCTTGTCCATCCTGGTGATCATCGGCTGGAATTTCTTCTACGGCTATCCGCAGATGCAGAAGCAGCGGCAGGCCCAGCAGCAGCCCATTGCGACACCGGTGCCCGGCCAGTCGACGCCGGTGACGCGCCAGGATGCGCAGGCCAGCAAGGAACTCGTCCAGCAATCGCCGGCGTCCCCGCCCAACGGCGCCGCCTCGCAGCCTTCCGCCGGCATGGCGCCGATCGAGGTCCAGAAGACCCGCGCTGACGCCATTGCGTCCAATCCGCATGTCGTGATCGACACGCCCGCGATTGCGGGATCGATCGATCTCAAGGGCGGTCGGATCGACGACGTGGCCTTGAAGGATTACCACGAGACCACCGACCGGACGTCGCCGATCATCGAGCTGTTCTCGCCGTCGAACGCTCCTCATCCCTATTACGCCGAGACGGGCTTCATCGCCGAAGCCGGCCAGACGGCTGCGATGCCGGGCCCCACGACGGTGTGGACCGCCGACGGCGACAGGCTGACGGCCGAGAAGCCCGTGACCCTGACCTGGGACAACGGCCAGGGCCTGGTGTTCCACCGCACGATCGCGGTCGACGACCAATACATGTTCACCGTCAAGGATTCGGTGACCAACGGCGGTGCCGCGCCTGTCTCGCTGTTGCCCTACGCCCTGATCTCGCGTCACGGCACCCCGGTGACGTCGAACTATTCGGTGCTGCATGAGGGACTGGTCGGCGAGATCGGCGACAATCGTGAAGCCGACATCACCTACGCCAACATGGACAAGGAGGCTGGAGGATCGCGAACGCTCGAGGGCACCGGCGGTTGGCTCGGCATCACCGACAAATATTGGGCCGGCGTGATCGCACCCGATCAGAGCAGCGCCTTCAAGGGCCGGTTCTCGTCCTTCGCTGACAACGGCAACCACAATTACCAGACCGATGCGCTTCTTCCGGTTCGCGCCGTAGCGCCCGGCACCAGCACCGACGTCACCACGCATGTTTTCGCCGGCGCCAAGGTCACGGCCGTTCTCAACAAGTACGAGAAAGACTACGGCATCAAGAACTTCGGCAATCTGATCGATTGGGGCTGGTTCTACTTTATCACTAAGCCGCTATTTCAGGTTCTGGATTGGTTCTATAAGCTGACTGGCAACTTCGGCGTGGCGATCATGATCGTCACCGTGCTGATCAAGGGAATCTTCTTCCCGCTTGCCAATCGATCCTACATGTCGATGGCCAAGATGAAGCAGTTGCAGCCGCAGATGGCCGCCCTGAAGGAGCGCTTCCCCGACGACAAGCAAAAGCAGCAGGAAGCCACCATGAAGCTCTATCGCGAGCAGAAGGTGAATCCTGTGGCGGGCTGCCTGCCAATGGTCATCCAGATCCCGGTCTTCTTTGCGCTCTACAAGGTGATCTTCATCACCATCGAGATGCGTCATGCGCCGTTCTTTGGCTGGATCCACGATCTTTCGGCGCCGGATCCGACCTCGATCTTCAACCTCGCGGGTCTGCTCCCCTACAATCCCGGCGCCGTGCCGCTGATCGGCCACTTCCTCACCATCGGCATCTGGCCGGTCATCATGGGCTTCTCCATGTTCCTCCAGATGAAGATGAATCCGGAGCCGCCGGACCCCGTCCAGAAGCAGATGTTCTCCTGGATGCCGGTGATCTTCACCTTCATGCTCGGCACCTTCCCGTCGGGCCTGGTGATCTACTGGACCTGGAACAACAGTCTCTCGGTGCTGCAGCAATACCTCATCGCCAAGAAGGCCGGGGCCAAGGTGGAGCTGTGGGACAACCTGTCGAACATGTTCCGCAAGACCAGGAAGGCCTGAGAGTGGACGGCGTCGCGGAGCAGGGCGGCCCGGACGCCGCTCCGGCGGTGCCGGAACGCGACCTCGTCGAAGCGGGACGGCTTCTCTTCGCCCGCGAGTGCCTCTTCGTCGCCGGCGCTCCCAATATCGGGGCGCTGCCACCGATCGGGCGGCCCGAGATCGCTTTCGCTGGCCGCTCCAATGTCGGCAAGTCGTCGCTCGTCAATGCGCTGACCGGCCGCAAGACCCTGGCCCGCGTGTCCCACACGCCGGGCCGTACGCAGCAGCTCAACTTCTTCGATCTTGGCGGCCACCTCAGCCTCGTCGACATGCCGGGTTACGGCTATGCGGCGGTGTCGAAGACGATGATCGCCGAATGGTCGGCGCTGATCGAGCAATACCTGCGAGGGCGCGCCTCGCTGCAGCGCATCTATCTTCTGGTCGACGCCCGTCACGGGTTGAAGGATGTCGACCGCGATCAGATGACGGGCTTCGACCGCGCCGCCGCCTCCTATCAGGTGGTGCTGACCAAAGGCGACGCGCTGAAGCCTGCCGAGCGCATCACGCGCCTGGCCGAGACCGAGGCGGGCCTCGCCAAGCACCCGGCCGCCTTTCCGCAGGTGATCCTCACCTCATCCGAGACCGGTGCCGGCATTGCCGAGCTTCGCGAAAGTGTCGCCCGGCTTCTGGCCGATCGTGGCGCACTTCCGCTAAAGCTCTGACGCGCGAGACGCCGTCTTGGCGCCTTGCTCTCGTGGCTCTTGATTCAATCTCGGCGAATTCGCCAGAGGCGAATGCGCTTTAGCCGACGGATCGCTGAACGATGACGGATGTGGAAAAGGGCAGTCCGGCGGAACGCGCCGAGATCCTGACCCAGGCGCTGCCCCATATGCTGCGCTACGACGATACGGTCGTGGTCGTGAAATACGGCGGTCATGCCATGGGCGACGAAGCCACGGCACGCTCCTTCGCGCGCGACATGGTGATGTTGGAACAATCGGGCGTGAACCCCGTCGTGGTGCACGGCGGCGGTCCGCAGATCGGCGCCATGCTGAAGAAGCTCGGCATCCAGTCGCAATTCTCGAATGGGCTGCGCATCACCGACAAGCCGACGATCGAGATCGTCGAAATGGTGCTGTGCGGTTCCATCAACAAGCAGATTGTGGGCTTCATCAACGCCGAAGGCGGCCGGGCCATCGGGCTCTGCGGCAAGGACGGCAACATGGTGACGGCGACCAAATACGAGGTCCCGCCCGATGCCGAAAATCCCGACGCGGACGGCGTCGACCTTGGCTTCGTGGGCGACCCGTCGAAGGTCGATACCACCGTTCTCGATCAGGTCCTGGGTCGCGAACTGATCCCCGTCCTGGCGCCGGTGGCGCAGGGCGCGGACGGCGCGACCTACAACGTCAATGCCGATACCTTCGCGGGCGCCATCGCAGGTGCCCTCAAGGCCAAGCGCCTGCTGCTGCTCACCGATGTGCCGGGCGTGCTCGACAAGAACAAGGAGTTGATCAAGGAGCTCTCGGTCGACGCGATCCGTGACCTCATCGCCGACGGCACGATCACCGGCGGTATGATCCCCAAAGTGGAAACCTGCATCTATGCGCTCGAGCAGGGCGTCGAGGGCGTGGTGATCCTCGACGGCAAGGTGCCTCATTCGGTGCTGCTGGAACTGCTCACCGACCATGGCGCCGGGACGCTCATCACGCGGTGACGGCCCAGCCGAGCCGAGCCGCCGTCCGGGAGATCCTGGACGGCGCCGAAGCCGCCGCTCGCGTGCAGCAGCCCCTGCCGCGTCTGCCGGAACCCGTGCGGCAGCGCTTCGCCGCGGTCGACACCTGGGTCTTCGACCTCGACAATACGCTCTACCCGGCGGGCAGCCCCGTTTGGCCGATGATCGACGAGCGGATCACCCGTTGGCTCGCCGACCTCATGGGCATCGACGGCCTGACGGCGCGGGGTCTGCAGAAGTACTACTATCGGCGCTACGGCACGACGCTGAAGGGGCTGATCGAGGACCACGCCATCGCGCCGGAAGCGTTCCTGTCCTTCGTCCACGACATCGACCGCAGCTCGCTGGCGCCCAATCCGGCGCTGGTCGAGGCGATCGCGGCGCTGCCCGGGCGCAAGCTTATCCTCACCAACGGTTCGAAGGACCATGCGCTGCGGACGGCCGAACAACTCGGCTTCGCCAAGGCCGGGTTCGAGGCGGTGTTCGATATCGTGGAGGCCAATCTCGTGCCGAAGCCCGAGGCTGCGACCTACGACCGCTTCTTCAAGCTGCACGACGTCGATCCGCGACGAGCCGCGATGTTCGAGGATCTCGTCAAGAACCTCCAGGTGCCGCATGCGCGGGGTATGGCGACTGTTCTCGTGGTGCCGCCGACCAGCGTCGAGGACAATCGCGAGCCCTGGGAACGGCTCGGGGC
The DNA here is from genome assembly GCA_043758995.1 of Lichenibacterium sp. Classification (GTDB taxonomy): domain Bacteria; phylum Pseudomonadota; class Alphaproteobacteria; order Rhizobiales; family Beijerinckiaceae; genus Lichenihabitans. The sequence goes on from JAYVMK010000268.1 coordinate 4,700, forward strand.
CGAAGAGCCCTTCGTCGATGCCGCGACAGACGACCTCGCAGGATTCCTGGTGGGGCTGGAGATCGGTCTGACCCGAGGGGAGTAGCGTCCTTCTCCCGCCAATGCGGGAGAAGGATCAGCGGTCTCAGTCCTTGGCGCGCTCGACGTAGGAGCCGTCTTCCGTCTGGATGACGATTCGGGTGCCGGGCGAGATATGCGGCGGCACCATGGCGCGGGCGCCGTTGGACAGCTTGGCGGGCTTGTACGACGAGGAGGCCGTCTGGCCCTTCATGGCGGGCTCGGTCTCGATGACTTCGAAGGTGACGCGCTGCGGCAGCGTGGCGGAAACGGCCGTCTCGTTGAAGATCGACAGCTGGACCTTCATGTTTTCCTGCAGATACTGCGCCTGCGTGCCGAGCACATCCGGCGAGACCACGATCTGCTCGAAGTTCTCCTCGTTCATAAAGGTGAAGCCGTCGGCATCCTTGTACAGGAATGAGT
>JAYVMK010000269.1:0-8533 GCA_043758995.1 Lichenibacterium sp.
CTCGCGGCCTCCGCGACAGCGCGACGCGCTGCCTCGCCGATGGCCGCTTCGACCTCGGCCATGCGACGGGCCAGCGTGGCGAGCCGCGTAGCGTCGAGACCCTCGGCGGCGAGGCCCGGCATCAGACGGCGCAGCCGGGTGCGGGCGAAGCGCGGATCGACATTGCCGGGATCCTCCACGAAGGACCAGCCCCGCGTGCGGCAGGTCGCGACGAGGCGGGCCTTGGGCACGTCGAGCAAAGGGCGCAGATGCCGGATGCCGTCGCGGTCGAGTGAAGACGCCATGCCGGCGAGCCCAGCGGGTCCCGAGCCGCGCATGAGCCGGAACAACACGGTCTCGGCCTGATCGTCGAGCGTGTGGGCCGTGACCAGATGCGTGGCGCCGATGCGTCGCGCGCAATCGACCAGCAGTGCGTAGCGATTGTGTCGCGCCCGCTCCTGCAGGCGGCTGACGGGCTTCTCTCCGCTCCAGGTCAGGATGTGCACGTCGAGGCCGAGCGCCTCGGCGACGGCGGCAACCGTCTCCGCTTCCGCGCGGGATGCGGCACGCAGTCCGTGATCGACCGTGGCGATGACGAGAGGCGGAAAACCGGGATCGGATCGCGCGAGTTCGGCAGCGAGCTGCATGAGTGCCACGCTGTCGGGACCGCCCGAGACCGCCAGCAAGACAGCGCCAGCGCTCCGCAGCGGAGCGAGGACCGGACGAACCTCGTCGAGGGTCAGGGGCAGGGCAGGACCCGGCGCGGGATCGCACAACGGCGTGTCGAGGTCGGAGCTGGGAAGGGAGGAGGAGTCCATGGCGGTCTCGACGGGTGCGGCGAGCGGCGGAGCGCGCTGCCGGCAGGGTCGGACATCAGCAATGGGCGCGTTTGAGCTCGCGGTCGACGCCGGCCCGAACATCGGCTCCGGCGGTAGGGTATTTGCGGTCGACTTCCTGGTAGGTGGCGCAGGCCTGGGCGTTGGCGCCAAGCGCGTTCAACGCCATGCCGAGCCTGAGCAGGGCGTCAGGCGCCCTGTTGGATTTGGTATAGTCCGTCGAGAGTTTCAGAAACTGTTCGGCGGCTTCTCGATGCCGCCCGAGCCTGGCGAAGCTCTCCCCGAGAAAATAGGTGGCGTCCGGCACGAGCCGGTCGCGCGGGTATTTGGTCAGGAAATCATTGAAGCCCGCGATGGCGCCATCGTATTGCGCGCTCTTGTAGAGCGCGTAATCCGCCTCGTATTCGGCACGGGTGCTGCCCGGCGTCAGGCTGGCCGTGCCACCGGAGGGCGGCGGCACGGGAGCGGCGTCCGGCGTCTCCGGAACCGCGGAAGCCACGGCGGCCGGCGCTGCGGCGTTGAGGCCGTGTGTGAGGTCGAGCGGCGCGTGAGGCTCGCCCGGCGTCGCCAGCCCGGCGGTGCTGCGAACGCCCGGTGCCGGGGTCGCGGTCGTGGGCATGCTGGGGCGCAGCGCCGGAGCCGCCGAGGCGGCAGATCCGAGGGGCTTCGGCGCACCCGGCGCCGTCGGGTCGCTCGACGGATCGAAGGCATCACCGCGACGCTGGGGCGTGGTGACGGCCGGAGCCGGTGTCGCGTTGGCCTCGGCCCCGGACGAAGCTAACGGCGCGGACGGTGCGGCATCCGCAACGGCATCGGGGGTCGCGTCGCCGAGATCGCCCCGGTGCTGCAATGGAGGCTTGCCGCCGGGCGTGATGGGCGCGCGGTTGAGATCCTGAAAGCGGAAGTCGACGTCCTGCTGCATTTTGCGCAGGGCATCTTCGAGCTTCTTATTCTGGAACTGCAGTTGCTCGATCTGCCCCGTCATGCTGCGGAGTTTGTTCTCGAGGCGGTCGACGCGGACGAGAAGCGCTGCGGCGCTGGACGGATCCTGCTGGGCGTCGGGATCGTCCTGGGCCAGCACGATCGAAGCGGATCTGGACTGGCCCGCCAGGGCCGGGGCGGACCCGCCTCCGGGATGAAGCAGGGCCGCACAGGCAAGCCCCAGGACGGGGAGCAGCAGAAATCGGGAACGATACGTCATGAGGGCTCCTCGCGGTCCCGACCACGACAGCGGCCCGGACGAACGACACGCCTCGACTTATAGCCCCAACGGATCGCGCGGGGCAGGGGCCTCGCGCGATCCGGAGCCTATCAGGACTCGCCGCCCTTCGGCACCGTCACGGCGCGACGGTTTTGCGACCAGCAGGAGATGTCGTTGCAGACCGCGACGGGGCGCTCCTTGCCGTAGGAGATCGTCTTGATGCGCGAGGCCGAGATGCCCTTGGCGACGAGGTACTGCTTGACGGCCGCGGCGCGCTGGGCGCCGAGCGCGAAATTGTACTCGCGCGTGCCACGCTCGTCGGCGTTGCCTTCGATCGTGAAGGCGTAACGCGGATATTGCTCGAGCCAGCGGGCCTGCTTGTCGAGGGTCGCCTGGTTGGCGGCCGACAGGTCGGTCTGATCGGTGTCGAAGAACACGCGGTCGCCGACGTTCTGGGCAAAATCTCCCGGCGTGCCGGGAGCGGAACTGCCCTTGCCATAGCCATTGGCGCCGAACCGGCCAGCGCCGCTACCGAAAGCGCCGACGGCATCGGCCGGATCCTTGGCGCAGCCCGCGATGGCGAGACCCGCGACCGCGATGGAGACCAACGCAAGCGCCCGGGCTGAGTGGAAAAGCTGCATACCAGTGATCCTTGTGCAAAAGCCTGCCGGCGACCTCTCGGTAGTAGTCCCCGATGGTTAAACGAAGGTTCCGTCAACCTTGATGAGGCGTTGAGGCGAAGGCGCAAATCAGGTTTCGACAAGTGTCATGGTTAATGGCGGGTTCATGGCCCGAATGGGGCGGCTGTACCGGTTCGAAGCGGCCTGTGGCGCGAATGGTACAATCACTCCGCGGCGAGGCAGGGCTCTGCAGGCTGGTCCTCCGGGGCCCGTAGACGACGCTCGGTGTCGAAGAGGTAGTCGCGCGTCAGCGGAGCGGCATCGACCGATTTGGCCAACTGGATCTGGAAGACCATGAAGCCAAAATGGCGGAATGAAATTTCGCTGCCGACGAGATAGAATTCCCACATCCGACGGAACCGCTCGTCGTAGAGCCGGCTCAATTCCGGCCAGCGCGCCTCGAAACGCTCGCGCCAGAGGCGTAGCGTCTCGGCGTAATGCAGGCGGAGCACTTCGAGGTCGTTGATCCAGAGCCCGTGGCGCTCGACGGCCGGCATCACCTCGGACAGCGCCGGCACGTAACCGCCCGGGAAGATATATTTCAGGATCCAGGTGCTGGTCGGGGCCGGGCCGTACATCTTGCCGATGGAATGGACCAGGGCGATGCCGGACGGCTTCAGCAGCCGCTTGATGGCGCCGAAATAGGTTTCGAAATTCGGCAGCCCGACATGTTCGAACATGCCGATCGACACGATGCGATCGAACTGACCTTCGAGCAAACGGTAATCGACGAGTTCGAACGTGACCCGGTCCGCCAGGCCTTCCTCCTCGGCGCGGCGACGCGCCACGGCGAGTTGCTCCTTCGACAGCGTGATGCCCGTCACCCGAACGTCGGCCGTCTTGGCGATGAACAGAGCCAGGCCGCCCCAACCACAGCCGATGTCGAGAACATGCTGGCCGGGCTCGAGCAACAGTTTAGCCGCGATATGCTGGCGCTTGGCGAGTTGCGCCGTCTCGATATCGTCATCGGGATGGCGGAAGTAGGCGCAGGAATATTGCATGTCGGCGTCGAGAAAGCTGCGGTAGAGCTCGCCGGACAGGTCGTAATGATGGGCGACGTTGCTGCGCGCTTTGCCAGGGTCATTGCGCAACGCAAGGGCATTGACGAATTTGGACGCCCATTGGCCGACCTTCGGGTTGGGATCTTGCCCGATCTCGGCGATGTTCGACCCCAACAGTTCCAGGAAGTCGTAGAGGCTGCCTCGCTCGATGACGAAGTCACCTTCCATGAAGGCCTCGCCGAGATAGAGGTCGGGGTTGGTGGCGATCTTGAGGACGGTGCGCGCCTTGCGGATCCGGACACCGACGTCGAGGAGGCCGCTCGGCCGGCTTGCATCGAGCCGGCCGGCCGATGCGGTCCCGAAAGGGGTGCGGATCGTCAGGCGGCCATGGTGGATCAGGCGTTCGAGCAGTCTTCCGATCATCGATACTTCTGTCCAGCGCGCATGCCGTGAGGTGGCAGGCGTTCCGGACAAAGACCAGCCGAGGACGCAGGATGCTTCACGGGATGAGGAACGACTCAATCGAACGAGTGTGCTCGCTAACGTCGTAGCGTCAAGCGCGGTTTCTGCATGGTTGTACGCAGCCACGCGCGGATCATTTCGGGGCTCGCGCGCTCGCGGGCGATCGGAGTGCCGGCTGCCGGCTCCCCCTACGACCGGCGAGCCCGATGTTTCCTCACCCGAGCAGAGGACCCCAGGCGGGATCGGAGGCGCCGCCCGGAGTCGGGACCGGAAACTCCCCGCGGCCGAAGAGGTCCGTCATGAAGATCTTCGAGGTCGCGCCGTTGCCGGCATCGCGGAAGAACATGAGGTAGAGGCCGTTCGGTGCCCAGGTCGGGCCTTCGTTGTGGAAGCCCTGGGTGATGATCTTCTCGCCCGACCCGTCCGGCTTCATGATGCCGATGGCGAACTGGCCGCCGGCCTGTTTGGTGAAGGCGATATAGTCGCCTTTGGGCGACCAGACCGGCGTGGAATATCGGCCATCGCCGAAGGAGATCCGTTTGGCTCCGCCGCCCCCCGCGCCCATGATGTAGATCTGCTGCGTGCCGCCACGGTCCGACTCGAAGACGATCTGGCCGCCATCGGGCGAGTAGCAGGGCGAGGTGTCGATCGAGCTGTCGTTGGTCAGTTGCTGCGGATCGCTGCCGCCGATGGACATGGCGTAGAGGTTGGAATTCGTGCCCTCGGACAGCGACATGACGATCTTGCGGCCGTCCGGCGAGAAACGCGGCGAGAAGGTCATCCCCGGAAAATTACCGACCCGCTGCTTGGCGCCGGTCTCGACATTGAGCAGCGTCACATCGGGTTCGGCATCGCCGAACGACATGTAGGCGACCTGCTGAGCGGTCGGCGAGAAACGCGGCGTGACGACGAGATTGTCGCCATGGGTCAGATAATGGATGTTGCCGCCATCCTGATCGATGATGGCGAGCCGCTTGCGCCGTTGCTCGGCCGAGCCGGTTTCATCGACATAGACGACGCGGGAATCGAAGAAACCCTTCTCGCCCGTGATGCGGGTGAAGACGGCGTCGGCCACGATGTGGGCGACGCGACGGCTGTTCGACAGGTCGGTCGCGTAATGCTGCCCGGCGACCTGCTGGCCCGAGGCCGTGTCGAAGAGGCGAAAATCCGTGTTGAACCGGCCGCCACCGCGATCCACGCGGCCCGTCAGAACGAATTGCGCACCGGCGCTCTTGAAGCTCTCCATCGCGGGCGCGTCGGGGTCGACGGCGGCCAGAGGCCCTTCGACCGGCTTCAAGTAGACGCAGCGCTTGAAGTCGTTGACGATGATCGACGTCACCTTGGCGGCGTCGCCGGGCTCGCCCCCGAAAGGCGCGACGGCGATCATCACCGGATTGAAGGTCCCGCCTGGACGGATGTCGAGATAGCGCTCCTCGGCGCGGACCGGGGCGACGGGCAGGGTTCCCGCGATCGTCGCCAAGGCGGACGAAGCCAGGAACGTGCGGCGGCTGAGGCGGATCATCGGCAAACGCTCCTTCGAAGTCGGGGCCGAGCCATGGCCCGACGCGGTTAAGATTTTACCCAATCGATGTCCGTCGGCGTCGCCCCGCCTGGTGATGAAGGTCGGGGCGCTCGCCTTACCCCGCCATTTCTGCGGGATCGAAGCGCAGAATTCGGCTGCGCCATTGGTCGTAGAAGGGCGCGAATTGCGCCGGAATATGCAGCGGATTGCACTGCCTCACCGCTCGTAGGGCGCTTTCGGCAAGGCTCCGCGCACCCGGGTCGGATGGCCGGTTCAGCAGCTGCGGCTCGTTCTGCAGCGAACCGTCTTCGCCATAGCTGACCTTGATCTCCGGGATATAACGCCCGTGGTCGAGGCCGAGATAGCTCCAGCATTGCTTGAACTGATCCGCCAGAAGGCCGTCCAGCGCGTCGGACTGCGTCGGCGACATCTTGGCGGCCGTACCCGAGGTCGCGCCACGTGACGCCACCTTTGACAGTTGCTTGCCTGTCGAAGGAGGCGCGCCGGCCGGCTGGCTGTTGAGGATCCTCGAAATATCCGTGGGATCGAAGGCCTTCTGGTCCGTAGGTTCGGCCGTGCCGTCGGCGGCCGGAGTGTCGCGCGGGGCCGCCTTGGCGTGTGTGGGGGGCTTCTTCACCGGCTTCGGTGTCGGCTTGGCGTCGGGCTGGGCCTCATCCGTCGTCTGGTCGAGCAGCTTCGCCAGCTGGTCGGGCTTATCGACCGGACGGGGCGGCTTCGGCGGCGGTTTTTGCTCGACGACCTTGGGCGGCTGCGGCGGTGTCGGGACGGGTTTCGGCGGCAGGGGCGGCGGCTTCACCTCTGTATGTTTCGGAAGCTCGGGCGGCTTGGGCACGGGCTTCGGCGGTGTCGCCTGTTTGATCACCTCGGCGTCGGGGTCGCGCTGTGGCGGCACCGGCGTGGGGGTGGGGACAGGCGGTGTCGGCACAGGAGGGGTGGGCGCCTCCGGCGGGAGCGGCGGCGGAGGCGTAGGGTCAGGACGCTGCGGCGGTTCGGGAACCGGCGGCGGCGGGGGAGGCGGCGGTACGGGTGGCGTCGGCACCGGAGGGGTCGCGGCAGCCGGCTTCGGCGGCGGCGGAGGCGGCGTGACCTGCTTGGCGTCGAGCTTCGCCGGCTCTGGATGCTGCTCGTCGGCCTGGGCGATCTTGTCGGCCTTGGTGACGGGCGCCTTGGTGACGTCCTTAGACGTCTTCTCGCCCTTCATGATCTGGTTGAAGTCGTTCTGCGAGATGGTCTCGATCGGCACCGCTTCCGGCATCTGATCGTCCATCGGCTTGTCGGACAGCCAGGGGATATTGAGGATCAGCAGCGCCAGCAGCGACACATGCGCCAGGAGCGAAACCGCGACTCCCGGCTCTGAAAGCTTCAGCTTCAAGGCGGGTCGCGCCTCACTTGTCCGACTGCTCGGTCACCAGGGCGACCTTCTTGTAGCCGGCCGAGGTGATCAGCGTCATGACTTCGGCGATGCGCCCATAGTTCACCGCCTTGGCGCCGCGCAGGTAGATGCGCTCGTCGTAACCGTCCTTGGCGAGTTCCTGGAGACGCGGCAGCAGCCCGTCCATCGCGACCTGCTGGTCGGCCACGTAGACGTCGCCCTTGTCGTCGACCGCCACGCTGAGCGGCTTCGAATCGATCTTGAGCTCCCCGGCCGTCGTCTTGGGCAGATCGATCGGCACGCCCGAGGCGAGCAACGGCGCCGCCACCATGAAGATGATCAGCAGCACCAGGACGACGTCGATGAACGGCGTCATGTTGATTTCGGCCATGGCGCCGTAGCGCGGCACGCCGCGCTTGCGCCGGCCACCCTTCTTGCCTGCGGCCCCGACCGACATGCCCATCGCGCTTCTCCCGTCCTATCGACTGCGGCTCAGGCGGCGCGGTCGCGTTCGCCGCCGACGTGATGGTCGATCTGGCGCGACAGGATCGACGAGAACTCGTCGGCGAAGCTCTCCATCCGGGCCTGGAACCGGGCCACGATGCCTTGAAGGTTGTTGAAGAAGATCAGCGCCGGAATGGCGGCGAAGAGGCCGATGGCGGTGGCGAGGAGCGCCTCCGCAAGGCCCGGCGCGATGACGGCGAGCGACGTGTTCTTCGAGGCCGCGATCGAGCGGAATGAGGTCATGATGCCCCAGACGGTGCCGAAGAGGCCCACGAAGGGTGCCGTCGACGCGACAGTGGCGAGGACGATGAGGTTCGATTCGAGCTTCTCCACCTCGCGGGCGATGGACACGTCGAGCACTTTTTCGAGGCGGGCATGCAGCCCCATGAAGGAGGCGCCGACGTTCTGGAACGAGCGCTTCCACTCCCGCATAGCGCCGACGAAGAGAGACGCCATGCCGATCGTCTCGGCCTGCGACAGGTCGGTGTAAAGCTCCTCCAGCGACTGGCCGGACCAGAAGATCTGCTCGAAGCGGTCCATCGCCTTGCGGGTCCTGGAGAACAGGATCCCCTTGTTGATGATGATGGCCCAGCACCAGAGCGAAGACCCGAGCAGGCCAAGCATGATCACTTTCACCAGAATACTGGCGTTCATGAACATGCCGAGGATGGTGATCTCGGAGACCGGCAACACCGTTGCGGCGGCGGTGGCGGCGGCGGGAATATCTGCAGGGTTCATGCGGTCCATTTCCCGGCGCCGACGGCGCAGTCCGCGGCATCCCGCGCCGCGCGGATGCACGCTGGCGAGACACCGGCGGCATCACACTGAAATCATTCCACCGTCCTGCGGTGGGAATCGGTCAATTCTGCGGCTTCGCCGTCACACCCTAGGGCTTTCGGTCAGGTGCGATGAAGCCCCAACACGGTTAACGCTGGGTTAAGGGCGTCGAAGCGTC
>JAYVMK010000270.1:0-6760 GCA_043758995.1 Lichenibacterium sp.
GCCGGCCCTACGGTGCCTTCCTGAACGCGGTGCGAGCTTTGTTTGGTGTTCCCCGAGGCGGACTGAAGCCCATGAGCCTCAACACGCCTTCCTGAGCCGCGAGCGGGACCGGGTGAGGCGTGCCGCCCTGATGTGCCTCGGCATGGACCTTTCGCCGGAGAGCGGGTTTGTTCGCCTGAAACGTGCACGGAGATTCGAGTGATGGACTATGTCAATCTTGGGCGGACGGGCCTGAAAGTCTCGCGGCTTTGCCTCGGTTGCATGACCTATGGCGAGCCGGAGCGGGGCAACCATGCCTGGACGTTGCCGGAAGCCGACAGCCGGCCGCTGCTCAAGCAGGCGCTCGATCTCGGCATTACCTTCTTCGACACCGCGAACGTCTATTCGGACGGGTCGAGCGAGGAGATCGTCGGGCGGGCCCTCACCGACTATGCGCGCCGGGACGGCATCGTGCTCGCCACCAAGGTGCATGGGCGCATGCACCCCGACGCCAATGGGCAGGGCCTGTCGCGCAAGCACATCATGGCATCGATCGACGAGAGCCTGAAGCGGCTCGGCACCGACTACGTCGACCTCTACCAAATTCATCGCTTCGATCCGGAGACGCCGCTCGAGGAGACGCTCGAGGCGCTCCACGACGTCGTGAAGAGTGGCAAAGCGCGCTACATCGGCGCCTCTTCGATGTATGCGTGGCAGTTCTGCCGGGCGCTCTACCTGTCCGAGCGGCACGGCTGGACGCGCTTCGTCGCGATGCAGAACCACTACAACCTGCTCTACCGGGAGGAGGAGCGCGAGATGGTGGGCCTGTGCCTCGCCGAGGGCGTCGGCATGATCCCCTGGAGCCCGCTGGCCCGCGGACGCCTGACCCGGCCGACGGAAGTCAGGACGGGCCGCACCGAAACGGACCTCTTCGGCAAGACGCTCTACACGGGGTTCGAGGATGCGGACCGCGAGGTGATCGACCGCGTCGGCACCCTCGCAGACAAGCGAGGCCTGCCGCGCGCCCAGGTGGCTCTGGCCTGGCTTCTGGCGAAGCCGGGCGTGTCGGCGCCGATCATCGGAGCCTCGAAGGCCCAGCATCTCGACGACGCCGTCGCGGCGCTGAGCGTGAAGCTCTCCCCCGAGGAGATGTCCGAGCTCGAAGCGCCCTACGTTCCGCACGCCGTGGCAGGGTTCAAATAACGCCTCCCATCGATCGGCAGGACGCTTCCTCCTCTCACCTCGTCCTGAGACGGCCTTTCAGCGGCCGTGTCGACAGACGAGCGTAGGGGTAAGCCAAACCCACAGTTGAGCCCCGGAGTCCTCGCCTTTCGCGGTCGCTTCGGGACCGGCTCAAGACGAGGGCTGCGGGATTCCCCTGCAGGTCAGGATGGTTCGAGGAAATAGGTCGACATCACTCCGCGCCCTTTGACGGTGATGGGCGCCCTTGGCGAGACGGGAAACCGGCCGCCCAGCGCCGCCAGGGTCTCTTCGGTGATGTGGACCCGACCGGCTTCGCCGTGAGCCTCCATGCGGCTCGCGATGTTCACCGTGTCGCCCCAGACGTCGTAAATGAACTTGTCCTTGCCGATGATCCCCGCCGCGACCGGGCCGGTGTGGAGACCGATGCGAACCTTGAAGTCCTGGCCGAGCGCCCGGCTCGCCTCGGCCACGGCCTCCGGCATGCGCAGAGCCATCTCGACCGCCCGGACCGCGTGATCCTCGCAGGTCTCAGGCAGTCCACCCGCCGCCATATAGGCGTCGCCGATCGTCTTGATCTTCTCGAGGCCGTGCTCGACCGTCAAACGATCGAAGCGCGAGAAGATGCCGTTCAACAGTTCCAGAACCACGTCGGGGGGCAGGGCGGCGGTGGTCTGCGTGAAGTCGACGAGGTCGCTGAACAGGATCGTGGCGCAGCCGAAAGAATCGGCGATGACCGATTCCCCAAGCCTAAAACGCTCGACGACGCTGCGAGGCAGTACGTTGAGAAGCAGCGCCTCCGAGCGTTCCTGCTCGGTGCGCAGCTTCTGCGTCGTCGCCTCGTCCCGGTCGCGCAGGAACTTGCGCTCGAGCGATGCTGTCATTCGAGCTCGCAGCAGGACCGGGTTGATGGGTTTCGTCAGATAGTCATCGGCGCCGGCCTCGATGCAGTGGACCGCGCTCTCGATCTCATCCAGCGCCGACACGATGATGACCGGCAAGGTCGCGGTGAGCGGGGTCGACTTGATGCGATGCAGCACTTCGATGCCGCTGAGGCCGGGCATCAACAGGTCCAGCAGAACGAGATCGTAGTCCGAACCACCCAGAAGCTCGAGTGCGCCTTCGCCATTGTCGCAGCTCGTCACCTCGTGACCATCGCGGCGCAGGCGGCGCGACAGGAGATCGAGGGTCGACACATTGTCGTCCACCACCAGCACCCGGCCGATGGCCCGGGATCCCGTGAAAGCCTGCTCCTTGAAAACCGAACGGATGGCTTCCATGGGCTGATGCAGGCTGGCATCGGAGTCGAGCAGCTGCTGCGCCTCAGCGCTGCGGCCCTGATGCGCCAGGCGCATGAACTCAACCATGGCGTCGATCTGGTCGAGCAACCGGCGCGCCGCGTCGAGGATGTCGCTCAAGGTTCCGGCCTGTGGGCCCTCGCTCGTCTCGCCGAGCTCTTCGGCCAGCAATTCGCCGTAGCCGAGGATCGCCGTGATGGGTGTGCGCAACTCGTGGCGGAGATGACTCGACGCCGAGGTGGCGTCGCGGCCTGCCATGAACCTCTCACTGGCGGCGGGGTCGAATAGCGCCCGGACCATGGCGTCGAGCCTGGCTGCGGCTGCGGCCAGCTTGTCGAGATCCTCGCGGGACGCCTGGTCGGTCCAATCCTCGGCCAGCAGCGCCACCAGACCCGTGATGGCCTCGATGGGGGCCTGGAACTCGGCCCGCGAGAAGACGGCGAGAAGTCGGGGCAGGGCCTCGGCGGCGTCGCCCGGACCGTCATCGGCGCGCACGCCTTGTTCGGACAAACTTGTACCTCGACGCCCCGGCGGCCGGCCCGCGAGCCGGGCTATGCATTCCGCGCCGCCTTTGATACCCCGCTCGGCGCGTCCCCTCAATGCTTCAAGTGAGAGACCCGAACCATGGCCACCTCACGACCCCTGCTCGCCGGCAATTGGAAGATGAACGGGACGCGGGCGTCCCTCGCCGAGATCGAAGCGCTGCGCGACGCCGTGGCGGGCGGGCGCACGCGTGGCATCGACGTGCTGATCTGTCCGCCGTTCACCCTGGTCATGGCGGCGGCCGATCTCTGCGCGGGCACCAACCTCCTGGTCGGGGGCCAGGATTGCGATCCGCAGCCGTCCGGCGCCTCGACCGGCGCCATCTCCGCCGAAATGCTGAAGGACGCCGGTGCCGGCGCCGTGATCGTGGGCCATTCCGAGCGGCGCTCGCGGGGCGACACGGATGCAGATGTTCACGCCAAGGCGGTCGCGGCGGCGCGCGCAGGTCTCTACGCCATCATCTGCGTGGGCGAGACCCGCGCCGAACGCGATCGGGGCGAAACGTTGCGCGTCATCGGCCGGCAGATCGACGACTCGGTTCCGCCCGACTCGTCTTCGCTCGGCATCGCGCTGGCCTACGAGCCGGTGTGGGCGATCGGCACGGGCCTGATCCCGGCCGTCGCCGATATCGCCGAAGTCTACGGCTTCATGCGGCGCCGGTTGCAGACGTTGATCGGAAGCGAGAGCGCCGGCGTGCGGCTGCTCTACGGCGGCTCGGTTAAGCCCGACAACGCGCACGAGGTCTGGAGCATCGAGAATGTCGACGGCGTCCTGGTTGGGGGCGCCAGCCTCAAGGAAGACGAGTTCCTGGGGATTGCCGCGGCCCGGTAATGCCGGGCGGCCTGCCGCCGGCGACATGAAATTTGCATCGCGGCCGCCATGGTGTAAGGAACCGCCGATCCTTTCCGCGTCGCATCTGACCAGCCGCGCCGCTCCCGAGTGCCCCTGATGCAAACCGTTCTGATCGTGCTTCACCTGATGATCGTGATCGCGCTGGTGGCCACCGTGCTGCTGCAGCGGTCCGAAGGTGGCGCCCTCGGTGTGGGCGGTGGCGGCGGCTTCATGACAGGCCGCGGTCAGGCCAACGCGCTGACGCGGGCCACCGCCATCCTGGGCACGGCCTTCTTCGTCACCAGCCTCGCCCTGACGCTGCTGGCTCACTACAATCGTGCGCCGAAGTCGATCATCGACGGGGTCTCCCCGGCGACCCAGTCGGCTCCCGGCGCCCCGACGCCCATGCCCGTGGCGCCCGGCTCCAACGTCCTTGACCAGATCCAGCAGATCGAGCGCCAGAAGAGCGGCTCGGAGACGCCCTCGGCGCCCGCAGCCCCGGCTCAGCCGGAGGTTCCGAAGTCGCAGTGAGCGCCTCGGCTGGGTGATGAATGAAGGGGCGGCTCACCGGCCGCCCTTTTGCCGTTTTCGCTTCGCCGGTTCATGCCGGTGCTTCGTGTGATCGGTTCGCCGCGGCGACATCCCGGATGTCGCCCGGTGGAACCTCGTTGAGACAGGTGATTTCCCCATGGCGCGCTACGTCTTCATCACCGGCGGCGTGGTGTCCTCGCTGGGCAAGGGGCTGGCATCGGCGGCGCTGGGGGCCCTGCTGCAGGCGCGAGGCTACACGGTGCGCCTGCGCAAGCTCGACCCCTATCTCAACGTCGATCCCGGCACGATGAGCCCGTACCAGCACGGTGAGGTCTTCGTCACCGACGATGGCGCCGAGACGGACCTCGACCTCGGTCATTACGAGCGCTTCACCGGGCGCCCTGCCACACGCGCCGACAACATCACCACCGGTCAGATCTACCAGGACATCATCGCCAAGGAACGACGCGGCGATTTCCTCGGGGCGACCGTGCAGGTGATTCCGCACGTCACGAACCACATCAAGGAATTCGTGCTGTCGGGCAACGAAGACATCGATTTCGTGCTGGTCGAGATCGGCGGCACGGTCGGCGACATCGAAGGTCTGCCGTTCTTCGAGGCGATCCGCCAGCTCGGCAACGACCTGCCGCGCGGCCATGCCGTCTACGTGCATCTGACGTTACTGCCCTACATCCCGACGGCCGGCGAGCTGAAGACCAAGCCGACTCAGCATTCCGTGAAGGAGCTGCGCTCCATCGGCATCCAGCCCGACATCTTGCTCTGCCGCGCCGACCGTGCGATTCCGGCCGAGGAGCGCCGCAAGCTCGGCCTGTTCTGCAACGTCCGCGAAGATGCCGTGATCGAGGCGCGCGACGTGGCGTCGATCTACGACGTGCCGCGCGCTTACCACGAGGCGGGGCTCGATCGTGCGCTTCTGGCGGCCTTCGGGATCGCGCCGGCGCCGAAGCCCGACATGACCCGATGGAACGCCGTTACGGAGCGGGCGCTGAACCCCGAAGGCGAGGTGCGCATCGCCATCGTGGGCAAGTATACCGGGATGAAGGACGCCTATAAGTCTCTCATAGAGGCGCTGATGCACGGCGGCCTCGCCAATCGGGTGCGGGTGAAGCTCGACTGGATCGAGTCCGAAGTCTTCGAAGGCGACGAGCCGGCGACGCAGCTCGAAGATGTCCACGCCATCCTCGTGCCGGGCGGCTTCGGCCAGCGCGGCGCCGAGGGCAAGATCGCGGCGGTGCGCTTCGCCCGGGAGCGCAAGATTCCGTACTTTGGCATCTGTTTCGGCATGCAGATGGCGGTGATCGAGGCCGCCCGCACGCTGGCGGGCGTGGCAGAGGCGAATTCGACGGAATTCGGTCCCGCCTCGGAACCCGTGGTCGGCTTGCTGACCGAGTGGATGCGCGGCAACGCGCTGGAGCAGCGGCTGCACGACGGCGATCTCGGCGGCACGATGCGGCTCGGCTCCTATCCGACGGTGCTGCAGCGTGGCAGCCGGATCGCCGAGATCTACGGCCAAACCGAAATCGCCGAGCGTCACCGTCATCGCTACGAGGTCAACACCGACTACCGCACCAGGCTCGAGGAGCACGGCATGGTCTTCGCAGGCATGTCGCCCGACGGTCTGCTGCCCGAGACCGTGGAACTGGCCGACCACCCCTGGTTCATCGGCGTGCAATATCACCCCGAGCTGAAGTCGCGACCCTTCGACCCGCATCCTCTCTTCGCCAGCTTCGTGGCGGCGGCCCTGACGCAGTCCCGCTTGGTCTGAGGTCAACCGATGCCCCGCCCCATCGATCACCTTGTGCTGGCGGTGCCGGATCTCGGGGCGGCGATGGACCGCTACCGCGACTTCGGCTTCAAGGTCGGGGCGCGGAACCGTCATCCCTGGGGGACGGAGAATGCCATCGTGCAACTCGAGGGAACCTTCCTCGAACTGATCGGCCTCGGCGACGGCTTCGCGGTCCCGGCGACGGACGACCCCGCTGCCGTCTTCGCGCGGCCTGTCGCCGTCGCCGTCTTGCGGGGCGGTGGGCTGGCCTTGGTAGCCATGGGGTCGCGCGACGCCGACGCGGATGCCGGAACTTTCGAGCAGGCAGGACTGGGTCGGCGTCGGCGCCTCGACTTCGGTCGTAGCGCCGAGGCGCCGGACGGTTCGCGCCGCCCCGTCGCCTTCGAACTGGCCTTCGTCGATGATCCATCTCTGACCGAGGCCGGCCTTTTCGCCTGCCGGCATCTGCATCCCGAAAACTTCTGGAACGAAGCGGCACAGCGGCACGACAATGGTGCGCTGCGGCTCGACACCGTCGTGCTCACGGTCGACGCTCCCCGCCATCATGAGGCTGCCTTCGCTGCGGTCTGCG
>JAYVMK010000271.1:0-5228 GCA_043758995.1 Lichenibacterium sp.
CGCCGGTCTTGAGAAGCTGCTCCAGGACTTCGGCGGTGGCGGCGGCGCCCGTGACGCCGCGCGCCAGCTGGATCGTGCCGCCGCCATCGGGGGACGGAGCCGGTTCGAAGCGCGCCTGCGGGGCCTCGGCGAAGCCCTTACCGGGGGAAGTCTTACCGGGCGAGGACTTGCCGGGGGAAGTCTTACCGGGGGAAGTCTTGGATCGCGTGGCGTCGCGATCCGCTACGGCCGCTGGCGCGCGGCTCTCGTTGAGCGCCGGGTTCAGTAGCGCGGCGAGATGTTCGTCGAGCGGCACGAGATCGGGCCGCCCCGCCTTGGGGGCGGCACCGCGGCGCGGTTGCTTCTCCGGAGCCAGAGCCGCGGCCCTGGCGGCCGCTTTGGGGCGACCGGGCTTGCGGGGCGGGACTTCGATCGTGTCGGCGTCGGTCGGGCGAGCTTTCGGCATGCAGCCAATATGGGGCCGCAGAGGCGGGCTGAAAAGCCACGAACGGTCGCCGCCGGTGCCTCCTCCACCATGCGGTGCATGAGGCACTGATGTCGCGGATCGACCGTATGTACACGAATCGGCGGTGTGCTCCGGGCGGCTCCCCTCTCCCTCGTGGAGAGGGGCTGGGGGTGGGGGTCGCGACGGCCCTCCGCCAGTTGTGGGCGCCCTGACGAGAGACCCCCTGATCGCTCTTCCCGACCCTCACCCCTCAGCCCTCTCCACAAGGGAGGGGGGAGCGTCTGGCGTCGCGGCAAACCAATCAGCGGATCCGGTCCCGCACATTCGGGAGGGATCAAACCCGAAGCATGGTTGAGGAGGCGGGCCGGGTGCCGCGCCTCAAGCTTACGGCACCGGGGCCACCGGATTCGCCACCGACCGGCCACGGATGCGCTCGCGGGCAAAGACCACGAGGCCGCTCGCCACGATGACCAGGGCTCCGGCCACGACGCTCGGCCCCGGCACGTCGCTCCAGATGGCGTAGCCGAGGATCGCCGCCCAGACGATCGACGTATATTGAAAGGGCGCCAGCAACGACGCCGGTGCCAGCGACAGCGCTCGCGTGATGCAGACGAAACAGGTCATCGACGCCATGCCGACGAGGGCCATCAGGCCGAGGTCGACCGGCGACGGCGTCGTCCAGCCGATCGGCGCCAGGATCGCGCCGAACAGCCCCGTCCCGAGATATTGCCAAGCCGTGAGAGTGAGCCAATCGGTGCGGCGCAGCCCGCGGGTGGTCGAGATCGAGACCGCGAAGGTCGTGGCTCCCAGAAGCGCCACGAGGGCCGCGGGCGAGAAGGCCGCTCCGGTCGGCCGTAGCGCGATCACCACGCCGCCGAACCCCACCAGCACCGCGCCCCAGCGGAAAGGGCCCACGGGCTCGCGCAGCACCAGGGCCGACAGCGCCGTGATGATGAGCGGCGCCGCAAGGTAGAAGGTCATGACGTCGGCCAGCGGCAGGCTGCGCGTGGCGAAGTAGAAGCAGAAACTGTCGCCCATCATGCAGACGAGGCGCACAGCGTGCAGGCGCCACTGGTCGCGGATGTCGAGGTCGGGCCGGCGCAGCAGCACCAGCGGCACCAGGATGGCGGCGGCTCCGAGCGAGCGCAGCGCCAGGATCTCGCCGACCCCGTAGGAGCCGACGAGCCACTTGCCGAGCGCGTCGTTGATGGAGAAGAGCAGCACCCCGAGCGAGTAGAGCGCGATGCCGGCTGCCGAACCGCTCAATGCCCCAGCGCCCGTGCGGCACCGCCTTCGGGGACCGGCATGTAGCCGCGCGACAGCGTATGGTAGACGCCGTGCGGGTAGACGAGCTTCGACACCGTATTGGCCAGGATGGCGCAGATCATGATGGGGATCACCAGGGCGTGGTTCTCGGTCATCTCGTCGACGATCACGAAGGACGTGATGGGCGCCTGAACGACACCGGACAGGTAGGAGACCATGCCGAGGATGGTCAGGACGCCGATGGGAGTCTGCGGCAGCAGGCCGTGAAGGTTCTCGGCCAGCCCGGCCCCGACCGCCAGCGACGGCGCGAAAATGCCGCCCGGGATGCCGCTGACCGAGGACAGGACGGTGGCGACGAACTTGAGCGGGCCGAAGCTCCAGGGCAGGTCGGACGTGCCGTGCAGGATGGCCTTGGCCTGTTCGTAGCCGGTGCCGAAGATGCTGTTGGCCGAGCCGAGTCCGCAGAGCGCCACCCCGAGCCCGCAGAGCGCCGCGAAGAGGATGGGTCTGGCCTTGACGGCACGACCGACGGCGCCCGGGAATCCGCGACCGGCCTGGATCAGGATGCGGCTGAAGACACCGCCGGAGAGGCCGCCCGCGACGCCGATCACGGGCACCGCCAGCCATTGAATGCCAAAGGGCATGACGTCCGACGTCCGGCCGAAATAGGTGTAGTCGCCGACCAGAGCCAGGGAGGTCAGGCCCGCCGCGATGACGGTCCCGAGGATCAGCCCGCTGGTCCGCGCCTCGAAGGAGCGGCTCATCTCCTCGATGCCGAAGATGATGCCCGCGAGCGGCGCGTTGAAAGCCGCCGCGATACCGGCTGCCGAACCGGCGATGAGCAGTCCCGGCTGGCGATGCGGCGCGAGACGCCCCAGGGCGTACATGACCGAGGCGCCGACCTGGACGGTGGGGCCTTCGCGGCCCGACGAGGCCCCGCAGGCGAGGCCGAGGATCAGCAGCACGATCTTGCCGCCCGCGACCTTGAGGCTGACCAGAGGATCGCGCCGCGACCGTTCGCCGAGCTGATGAGCGGCGATCACCTGTGGAATGCCGCTGCCGCCCGAATTGGGGAAATACCGGCCCGCCAGCCAAGCCGCCAGGGCGAAGCCGAGCGGCGTCACCACGAAGGGCGCCCAGGCGGCGCGGTGGTGCAGGGTGGCGAAGAGGCTCTGCGCCTCATCGGCCAGGATCGCCATCAGCACGGCGAGCCCGCCCAACGCGACCCCGCCGAGCAGGAACAAGGCCCGACGTTTCAAGCGGGGCAGCCAGATGCGCAGAGCGCGAAGGCGGAGGCTGCGCCGCAAGGAGCGGCGGCGACGGGAGGACGGCGGCATGCTCCTGCCTATACGGGATTGCCGGCACGCCACAACCGCAGCGACGCTTGCGGACGGGATGGCGTGTGGAGGACTCGCCTCCCCTCATTTCCGCCTTGGGCGGGGACGAGTGGCCGCCGGGCGGATGGCTGAGCTTCGCCTCAGCGGCTACGCCCGACGGCCCCGCGGGCCGCTGCGGTGCGGCGCAGCGCGGTCTCTCCGCGGGCCATGTCGTAGAGCGTGCGCCGGCTGGCGAATTCGTCGAGCGCCATGGGTCTCGCGAAGTAGAAACCTTGGGCGTGGCGGATGCGCGTGGCGGCGGTCAGATAGGCGAGTTCCTCCATGGTCTCGATACCCTCGGCGACGATCGTCATGCCGAGCGCGTGGCCCAGGGATTCGATCAGCCGGAGGATGCACTGGCTGCGGGGCCGGCGGTGGATATCGGTGATGAAGGACCGGTCGATCTTGATCTCGTCGGCGTCGAGATCGGCCAGGGCCGAGAGCGACGAATACCCCACCCCGAAATCGTCGATCGACACTTTGGTGCCGATCCCGCGCAGCATCGGCAGGATCGTGGTCTGCAGCGCGCCCTTGGCGAGGAAGGCCTCCTCGGTCAGTTCCACCATGAAGCGCTCGGCGCAGCCCGTGGCGGCGAGATCGCTGACCAGCTCCGCCATGAACCGCGCATCGCCGGCCTGTTTGGCAGCGACGTTGAAGCTGATCGGGACGCCGGGGCCGAACGCGGCATCGATGTCGCCCAGAGCCTCGACGGTCTCCTGCAGCACCATGCGGCAGATGTCGTCGATCATGCCGAGGTCGATGGCGAGGGCGATGAAATCTCCGGGCGGCTGGATGAAACCCTGCTCGTCACGCCAGCGCAGCAGCACTTCCAGGCCCACGGTCGCACGGGTGTGGATGTCGACCTTGGGCTGATAGGCGCACAGGAAGCGCCGGTCCCGGATCGCCAGGCGCAGGCGCTGCTCGGTCTCCATCCGGCCGCGGGCCGCCGTGCGCATGGCGGGGTCGTAGAGCGCCACATCGCCCTTGCGGTCCCGTTTCACGTCATACATGGCGATGTCGGCGTTGCGCCGCAGCGTCTCGTAATCCTCGCCATGGTCGGGATAGAGGCTGACGCCGATCGAGGCCGACGAGAAGATCTCGTGGCCGTCTGCGAAGAGCGGCTGTTTGAGCCGCGCCAGCAGGACGGCTGCCTCCGCCGCGACATCGCCGGTGCCGAGCAGCAGCAGGACGAATTCGTCTCCGCCGATGCGCGCCACGAAGCTTCCCGCGCCGAGCCCGGCCTCGATCCGCCGGGCGGTCTTGATCAGGATCTCGTCGCCGACGGCATGGCCGTAATAATCGTTGATCTGCTTGAAGCCGTCGAGGTCGACAAAGGCCAGTGCAAATCCGCCGGTGCGGCGCGCCATGAGTTCGGCCACGGCCTCTTCGAGGTGACTGCGGTTCGGCAACCCCGTCAGGTCGTCGTAATAGGCCCGGCGGATGAGGTCGTCGTCTGCCCGGCGCTGCGGCGCGAGGTCGTTGGCCAAGCCCGTGGGGACAACCCGTTCGTCGTCGATGAGGGCCTGCGCTCCGGAAAGATCCGCAGGTCCGGTCGGGTCGCTCATGACCGCACCCCTGTGTCGTCGCGGCGGTTGCGCATCATCCGGCAGGGGACGGCGGTGCGCGGAACAGGCTGGTTTCGAGGCGGCTGCGGAGCAGACGCAGTTCCGTAGTGCCATCCGGCTCGGGCTCCGCCTCGTCCTGACGCGGCTTGCCGCTCATGGAGGCGCCACGCCAGCGATCCACGACGGTTTTGACGAAATCGCGGTGATGCGGGTCGAGGTTGGCCTGGCCGAGCGCCTGCGCGGCTTCGTTGCGCGGCAGCAGATCCGCCGGCAACTGGCGGAAACTCAGGCGCACCGGCACCGACACGCCCTCGCCGAAGGCCACTGCTTCGCCGGTGGCGAGGGTCGGCACGAAGGACAGGAGATTGGCGGCGGCATCCGACACCGCAGAGCGCAGCAGTGCCTGATCGCGATCGTTGGCCATGCGCATGGCGAAAAGCGTGCCGCATTGCGCGATGATGGTGGGGTCGATCTCGGCCGGCCGCTGGGTGACGAGGCCGAGCGACACGCCGTATTTGCGCCCCTCGCGGGCGATGCGGGTGAGGGCGCGCCGTGTCGGATGAAAGCCCGCCGAGG
>JAYVMK010000272.1:0-8499 GCA_043758995.1 Lichenibacterium sp.
ATCCTCAATCCGAAGTCGGCCCGCAGCCAGGTCATCGGCGCCATGACGATGGGGGTCGGCGGAGCCCTGATGGAGGACCTCGCGGTCGACAAGCGCTACGGCTTCTTCGTCAACCACGACCTCGCCGGCTACGAGGTGCCGGTCCATGCCGACATCCCGCACCAGGAGGTGATTTTCATGGACGAGACCGACCCCATGTCGTCGCCCATGAAGGCCAAGGGCGTCGGCGAACTCGGCATCTGTGGCGTCGGCGCCGCGGTCGCCAATGCGATCCACAACGCGACGGGCATCCGGGTGCGCGACTACCCGATCACGCTCGACAAGCTCCTCGCGCAGATGCCCGAGACAGCCTGACGCGACGGGCGCTTCGTTCCAGCGTTTGCGCCCGGTCCGCCTCTACCCTTCCCCCTTGGGAGAAGGGTAGGGGCGTTAGCGCATTCGAGCTGTGCATGACCGTGCGAAGCGGCGGTCGGTCCTCTACCCGGCGAGTTTGAGCACGATCTTGCCGCGCGGACGAGGGCGGGTGCCCTCCAGCATCTCGTGGGCGATCCGGGCCTCGTCCAGAGGCAGGACGGTTCCGACGTAAGTCTGGAGTTGGTCGGCGTCGATCATCTCGGCCCGTCGGTTGAGGTCGGCTGAACTGACGGCGACGAGGAAGAAGCCCGCCCTGACGCCATGCTCGGCCACGAGAGCCGCGTCGGGCGCCGAGACCGCGGACACGAGGACGCCGCCGCGCTTCAGCACGGCGAACGAGCGGGTCTGGGTCTCGCCGCCGACGAGGTCGACCACGAGATCGACGTCTCTTGCGACATCCTCGAAACGGCCGGTACGATCGTCGACCGCGACGTCGGCGCATGCAGTACGATGGGTGACTGTCGCGGCGTCTTTGCTTCAAGGATGACGCAGCAGGGCCATGAAGCCGTCGACCGCGGTGCCAGATCTCGTTTCAAGCTCGGATCTGCGGCGATGTCACGCTCGAGGCCTGCCGGCCAACCCGGCTCGTGCGGAAAGGTCATCCGCCTGATCGGGCAGGTCCCTTCGAAGAGAGAAGGGCCGAAGCTCCGAAGTCATCAAATGTCGAGGTCGGTCAAGGCACTGGGCGCAGTGGTTTCGACTGCGGCCAAGAGCGCAGACGAAAACGGACCTACAGCAGAGGACCATCTTCATCGCCGCTTAACGTTGCGAGCGGAAGTAAGGTGCCTCGCGTTCCGGTCGTCCTACACTCGGATCAGACCAGCCTGCGCGAGATTTGTAGGACATCGGCAGCCCGGACAGCCGTAGAAATGCTCGAACTCCACAGCGCCGTTTTCCTGGTTTCCCGCGTGCTGAGGCGATTTCTGCAGGATCGGAGCGCGGGGATCGCGGTGATGTTCGGAGTAGCGGCGCCTGTCCTCCTGCTCCTCATCGGCGGCGGGGTCGAGGTCGCAGAGGTCTTCAAGGCCAAAGGCGAACTCCAATGGGACGTCGATACGGCCGCCCTCAATGGGGCGCGAGAACTCGGAACCGATCAGTCGACCGCAACGGCAACGCGCGCTCAGGGCTTCGCGGCTTCGCTGGCGGCGCGCTCGACGCCACGCTGGACGGTTTCGACCGCCGCTCAGATCGATGCTTCGACGGCGGCCGTGACGGTGACCCAGACGGCGTCCCGTCCGTCGTTCTTCGGGAGCCTCTTGCCGCCCGGTGGCTGGCATCTCAAGGTGACGAGCACGGCCGTCTCCAATTCCAAGACGCCGCTCTGCGTGCTCGGGCTGCAAGCCGGCGGGCAGAAGGTCGTGTCGCTTCTATCCAGCTCTCAAATCAACGCTGCGGCCTGTCTGGTCCAAAGCGACAGCGATCTGGTGAGTACGGGCAGCTCAGGCGTACAGGCCGCCGCTGTTCGCACCGTCGGTGCAGCTTCGGGAGCGATTTCGCCCGCCCCCATCACCGACGCGCCCGCGATCCCGGACCCGTTCGCATCGCTGAATATCAACGTGCCGATCAATTGCAACGATGGAGGCATCACGGCGGGGGGCGGCGGATCGACTCCTTACCCCGCAGGCGTGCATTGCGGCCCCATCGTGGTCCGAGGCTCAGCAACTCTCGTCCTTGGAGAAGGAGAACACTATTTCCGCAATGCCCCCTTCGACATCCGTGGCAATGCCTCTGTCACGGGGTCGAACGTGGTCCTGATCTTCAGCAGTTCGGCGTCGTTCGCCGCCAAGGGCAATGCGTCTCTGTCGATCGATGGACGCGTGGACGGTCCTTATGCGGGCTTCGTGCTTGTCACCGATCGCAACTTATCGGGAACGGTGGAAATATCGACCTCCAGCGCGCACCGGCTGCATGGAACGATCTACGTGCCGAACGGCAATCTGCTGGTGACTGGCTCCGGCAACAAGGTTGCCGACCAATCGCCCTGGACGGTCGTGGTCGCAAAGACGCTGACGACCGACGGATCGGCCAATCTGCTCATCAATTCCAACTACTCCAGTTCGAATGTCCCAGTACCGGCCGGCGTCGGCAATAGCGGGGGCGGCACTCCGCATCTTCTGAACTGATCGGTGATCCCACGGCGAGGATGGACAGAAGGCCAACAGATGAACCGACATCCTTGGCGTAAGCTGGCTCGCTCATGCGCCACCGCGGAACCAGCGTCTCCGACGCTATGGAACTGACGATTGGCCATGCATCTGCAAGGCTTCGATCAGCAACATTCGCGCTTGGCGGTGCTCCACCAGTATGCCCTCGGAAGCAGCAAGGATGGGTCGTGTCAGTGCGCTGTCCTAGTGTTTGGCCTCCATCGCCGCCATACCGAACGCGCGCCAGCCAATGCACTTTCGCTGTCTTGGCCTAGCAACCGCGCTCTAGCCTAAGTCAATGAAATGCACAGTTTAGTATCATGGCGGGATGGTGGACACCATTCGCCTCGCCCGGAAGGCCGCCCACTGGGGCGCCTTTCATTTTCGGCGCTTGGCCGATGACCCACAGAGGGAGGCGGATTGACGCGGTTTTGCACCGTTGCGGCCGTTTCAATGACCGGGTTAAAGCCCTTGCATACGACGCCGACACGCGGCGATTCCCCTCACGTGAGCTTGAAGGACGTCCGGTGATGGCCGGCCCCATCTACACAAAATCCGATCACGAAGCTTTCCTGCAAACCGTCATCGCCAGATCCATTGAGGTGGTACGCCAGTCGAAAGAGCTGATCGACGACGTGGACGCACATCTCAAATCGCTCAATCCACTCGTCGCAGGCATGGGAGCCACCATCCAGCCGCACAGCGCAAAGCGGCATGCGAACGAAGCGGCCTTCCGTGAGCCAGGGCAACCTAAGTCAAGGCAGCAAAGGTGAATGCAGAGCGCGCCTCGCTCTCGCATCACTCGATGAGACCTGCCAATGCTTCCGCGCCGCGACCGCATCGCCCACCCGGACGAAACAATATCAGCAAGTGGACGGCATGTTACCGACCGGGTGATCCGCATCGCGTCGATGAACGCTACGGGAGAGGCCGCGGTTAGATGAAAAACAATGCTGACGACCTCCGAAGATCTCCTCGAGAAGTAACGCGAAACGTGCCGATTGAAACCCGTCAGATGCCTGGGCTGTCGTCACAGGCGGTGACTTAGCCTAACCCCGCGATCCTACGCGCCGATGTGCTTGATACCATGAAACGAAGCCCTCACCCTCTGCGATAGCCTCGCATCGGTGGTGCCGGGTCGGCTTTGAACTCGTGAATCTGCTAAATCAGGTCGCGATGGTCCGTCTTACGATCGTAGATGACAACCTTCCGTGGAGCACGGAAGCCTGCGGACAGAGAGAAGCTAAAGCCAGGAACTCCCAGGCGGGTAGGCCAGGTGCGGCCTGTCCTGTGACGCCCTCGCGGCCGCCAACCACACGCGCCCGTCCAGGAAGGCTTTGACGCAGCCGGGATCGAACTGGGTACCGGTTTGAGTGTGGAGGTAGCCGAGCGCCTCCTGGATCGACCAAGCGCGCTTGTAAGGACGGTCGCTCACGAGAGCGTCGAAAACGTCGGCGACGGCGACGATACGGCCCGAGAGGGGGATCTCCTCTCCGCTCAGCCCTTTCGGATAGCCCTGACCGTCCCAGCGCTCGTGATGGGAGATCGCGATCTCGGCCGCGAGATTGATGACGGGCGACCGACTGCCCTCGAGAATATTGAATCCGAATTCGGTGTGTCTCCGAACGAGGGTCTGCTCCTCCGGGCCGAGCCGGCCAGGTTTCAGCAGTACGGAGTCGGGAACCGCGATCTTGCCAACATCGTGCATCGTCGAGGCAAGCTCGAGGCTGTCGCACCATTCAGGATCGCATCCAATCTCCTGGGCGATGCCTCGCGCCAATAGCGACACGCGCGTGACGTGGTTGCCTGTGTCGGTGTCGCGATATTCGGCGGCGCGCGCCAGCCGGATGACGATCTCGCGCTCGCGGTCGCGGATGGTTCTGGTGGCCAAGGCAACCTCATGGGCCAACCATGCCGATCGGTCGTGCTCGGTCCGTCGCGCGGCGTTCAGTTCGAGAAGGTTCGTTAGGCGTGCCTTCACCTCGCCGGCGTCGAAGGGTTTGCCCATGAAATCGGTGACGCCGGCCTCGAGAGCCTCCTGCCGGATGCGCCGCTGGTCGAAACTCGTCACCATGATGACGGGGACGTGCCGAAAATCCTCCAGAGTGCGAGCGCGGCGGACGAACTCGATGCCGTTCATGCCCGGCATGTCGTAATCGATGACCACGGACGAAAACCGATCAGGCTGTGCTTCCAGAGCGGCGAGGGCCTGCGACGGATCCTGGAAGGCCACAGTGGCGCAGCCCGCGATGCCGCTGATCGCCTGCGCCATCAACACGTTGTTCAGTTCGACGTCGTCGATCAGGAGGACTTCGTATCGACGGCTGCCAGCTGCGGCGTCGGTCGTTCCGGCACCCTTGAGCGGTTCGGCCGCGGTGCACGCGGGGACGGCGGTCGGGGAGAATTGCATCTCGCCCGGCGTTGCCGAACGAGAGCTCCGGAGGCGCTCTGCGTCCATGTCAGGATCTGATTCCGCGCTGATGTCCATTCCACAATCTTAACACCCCGAACTTAAGCCTTTCTTTTTGGTCATCACCGAACTCATCAAGGATAGCGAACGACATGAGGGACGCGGGGACGCGATCCATCACGGGAAAGTTGACTTATCTCGTCAGCCTGGCGATCGGCTGCGCCATGGTGGTCGTCGCGGTCCTGGCGGTCTGGCAGGAAGCGACACGCTATCTCGAGACGAGGCGTGACACGCTCCTGGCGACCGCGACCGCCTTTGCCGCCGCGACTGGGGATGCGTTGGCGTCGGGCGACCAGCGCGCCGCCTCCCTGGCACTCCGTGGCATCGGCTCGCTCCCGACCATCCAGTTCGCCGATCTCAGGAACGGCGCCGGATCGTCCGTCGCCAACATCGGCTCGGGGGTGCGGCTCCAGGGGGACCTCGATCTCTCCGAACGCGACAAGGCCGCCACTCCTCTCGGCCTGCTGACGACCCGGACCGTGGCGGTGACGGTCCCGGTGAGGAAGGACGGGCAGCGCATCGGAAGCCTCGTCCTGGTCGGGGACACGTCGGACCTCTGGTCGCGCCTCACGGGCGTTCTCGCGCCGGTGGCCTTCGGATCGGTCGTGGCTCTCGCCATCGGCCTGACGATTTCGCTCCGCCTGCAACGCTCCATCACGAGTCCGCTGATCGCGCTGACGCGGGTCATGGCATCGGTCCAGGCGAGCCACGACTATGCGACGGATGTCGCGGTCGACAGCGACGACGAGATCGGGCTGCTGGCGCGAAGCTTTCAGGCCATGATGCTGGAGGTCGGGGAGCGCGACCGTCAACTCGTGGCCCACCGGGACCGCCTGGAACGCGATGTCGCGGAGAGAACCCATGACTTGAGCCTCGCCAAGGACGAGGCCGAGGCCGCCAATGCGGCCAAATCCGACTTTCTGGCGACGATGAGCCACGAGATCCGCACGCCCATGAACGGCATGCTGGTCATGGCCGAGCTCCTCGCCGGCTCGGACCTTCCGGACCGGCAGCGCCGCTATGCCGAGGTCATCGCCCGGTCCGGCCAAAGCCTCGTCGCCATCATCAACGACATCCTGGATTTCTCCAAGATCGAGGCCGGCAAGCTCACGCTGGAACGCATCTCGTTCCCGCTGGCCGACATCGTCGACACGGTCGTCACGCTCTTCGCCGAGAAGGCCCGAGGCAAAGGTCTCGACATCGCGGCCTTCGTGCACCCGGATTTGCCGGAGATCATCCAGGGGGATCCGGTTCGCCTGACCCAGGTGGTGAGCAACCTCGTCAACAATGCTCTCAAATTCACCGAGACGGGTTCTGTCAGGCTCGATGTGGAGGCCCGCGACGGAAGGCTGCACCTCTCGGTCAGCGATACGGGTATCGGCATTCCCTCGAACAAGCTCGGCGCGCTCTTCTCGGCCTTCACCCAGGCCGATCAAACGACGACGCGCCGGTTCGGCGGCACGGGCCTCGGCCTCGCGATCAGCAAGCGCCTCATCGATGCCATGGACGGCAGTATCGTCGTCGACAGCGCCGAGGGCCGGGGCTCCACCTTCACGGTGCTGCTGCCCCTGCCGGAGATGCTACCGGCGCGGCACGCCCAACCCAAGCCGCGCCGACCCGTGGCGGTCGCGCTCTCGGGCTCGGCCACGGCCGAGACCTTGACCCGCAGCCTCGTGGCCTCCGGCTTCGATGTCCTCCCGGCCGGTTCCGACGCTCCGGCCGATCTTCTAGCCGATGCTTCCGCACTCCTGCGACTGGGACGACCGCAAGGTGCCGAGCGCGTCGTCGCCGTGGCGGCGATGGACGATGCGAGCGGCGCCGAGGCGTTGCGGCTCGGTCTCGCCGACCTGCTGCTGCGTCGTCCCATCGTTCAGGCGGAATGGCGGGCCGCTCTCGCTGGATTGGAGCAGGAGGGTGCCCTGCTGCCCGCGCCGGCATCACCGCCTCGGGAAGCGAAGATCGCAGTAGAGGCCGCCATAGCGGGTCTCCATGTCCTGGTGGTCGACGACAGCGAGGTGAACCGCGAGGTGGCCCGCGAGGCTTTGGCGCGGCTCGGCATGACGGCCGAACTGGTGGACAGTAGCAGGGCGGCCCTTGCGGCCCTGGCCGATCGCCGCTTCGATGCCGTCCTCATGGACGGCAGCATGCCCGATATGGACGGCTACGAGGCCACGCGGCTGCTCCGCCAGCGGGAAGCCGAGGCGGGCCTCGCCCGGATGCCGGTGATCGCCCTGACGGCGCATGTCGTCGGGCCGGCGGCCTCGCTCTGGCAGACGGCGGGGATGGACGACGTCCTCCACAAGCCCTTCACGGTGGCGGGCCTCGCCGAGGTGATCCGCCGCAATCTCGCTCCGGAGGCACTGCAGCGCGTGGCCGTGGCCCCGCGACGGATCGCCCCGAGCCGAACCTCGGAGCCCGACCCGAACACGGGGCCGACCGCGCTCCTCGACGAAGAGACCTTGTCGGGCCTGGAAGCGATGGCGGCTTCTGCCGGGGACGGGTTCATGCGGCGTGTCATCGCGCTCTTCTCCGACGGCGGCCCTCAAAGCCTGCGCGACATCAGAAATGCCAGCGCGGCCCGTGACGCGACGGCCGTCGCGTCGTCGTCGCACAAGTTCAAGTCGATGAGCATGAATGTCGGCGCGGCTCGCCTCGCTTCACGGCTGGCCACGATCGAAATGGCGGCGCTGGACGAGGGATCGATCCCGAGTGCCGACGCGGTCAGCGAGGCCGAACAGCTGCTCCACCACACGCTTCGCGCCCTGCAGGACCGCTTGGACCCGCCTCGCGACCGCCGCGCGGCATGACGGGCCTGCGCTCGGAAGTTCGGGACAGCTCCGTGGCCGGTTTGCCGCTCCTGGCCCGGTTGCGGGGGGTGGACGCGGCCACGCTGTGCCGCCGTCTGGCGCGATTGCGCCGCGTCTTCGGCTCCATCGTCGATTGGCGATTTCGGTCATGGACTCGGGGCAGGCACCGACCTCTGCGTGCGACGAAGAGCCGGGAGATGCCGAAGAGGCAGGTGGTCAGGCGCTTTCTGGCCGGGTCGCGCGGAGCGGCGGCTGTCGAATTCGGTATTCTCGGCCTCTGCTTCACGATGATCCTGTGCTTCATCGTCGAGATCGGCATGACGATGCTGCTGCAATCGACATTGAGCGAAGCGACGCGGACCGCCTCGCGTCTGATCAGGATCGGAAACGTTCAGAAATCCGGAGGCCAGCCGGCACCTTTCCAGGCGGCACTCTGTGCGAAGGTGAAGCTCCTCATGGATTGCTCGCTGCTCCGCTACAATGTCCTGGCGGGTGGCAGCTTTGCCGCCTTGCCCGTCTCCGTCCAGACCGATGCGAGCGGCATGCTGGTCTCGGCCCGCTTCGTCCCGGGGACGGCCGGGCAGGATGTCGTCGTCCAGGTCGGTTACACGCGGACCCTGTACTTCCCGATCCTGCGCGACGTGATCGGAAACCAAGGCAAGCT
>JAYVMK010000273.1:0-7478 GCA_043758995.1 Lichenibacterium sp.
ACGATGGTGCGGTCGATGTCCGAGGTCCGGAAGGCGGCCTCCGACATGACGTCCTAGAGAGCAGCGCCAGCGGCTTGGCGCCGTTTCTTGCCGAACAGCCCGTCCGGCACATGGACGCGGCGCGGCTCCAGCGCCTTGGCGCGGACCTTGGGCAGGACTCGAGGGCGAATCTGTCCGTCGGTGAGATAGGAGAAGGGAGTCCGTTCGAGCCCGTCGATCCAGACCGGCACCACGGGGACGCCGGTCTTGTCGGCGATGAGGCCGGCGCCGTCGTAGACCTTCATCAGGCTCCCGGTGCGGGTGATCCGTCCTTCGGGAAAGATCACCAGCGTATTTCCGTTGCGCACCGCGTTGATCAGCGCCCGGGTCGCCATCGGTTTGGAAGGATCGATCGGCAAGGCATTGGTAAGCTTCAGGAAAGGCTTTACCCACCAGCGCGTTGCGATGGCGGCGTCGATGGCGAAAATCGGGTTGCGGTCGAGCAGCGACAGCGCGAGGCCGGCGTCGAGCAGGCTGACGTGGTTCAGGGCCAGGATCGGGTTAGGACCCGCCTCGTCGATATGCTCGAGACCGGAGACCTCGAGCCGGTAGAAGCAGCGCAAGATGACCGACAGCAGGTCGCGGAACGCGCTCGTCGGCAAGGTGCGGAAGATCCACCAGGCCGCGAGAAGGTTGGCGACGCCGAGAACCGCGAAGAGCTGGGGCGTCGTCAGCCCGACGGCCTGAAGCACCGCCGTGGCGATGGCCCCGATCACCATGAAGCCCGCCGACATGATGTTGACGGCGCCGATATTGCGGGCCCGGTCCTCGCTGGTGCTCCAGACCTGCACGGCCGTGAAGACCGGCACGATGAAGAGACCGCCCGAGATGGCGATCATGAAGAGGTCGATCGCGGCGTGGACGCCGCTCCAGTGAGACAGGATGTCCGTCGCGCTGAGCGCGCCATCACTGATGAAGTGGGCCGAGCCCCACGCCAGATCGAGCGAGAACAGTCCGAGCACGACGCCCGCAAATGCGGTCGGCAGCAGGATGACCCGCCCGGCCGACAGCCAGGACGCGACGCCCGATCCTACCGCGATCCCGACGGAGAAGATCGCCAACGCCGCCGTGGTGGCGCCCTCGGTCCCGTGAAAGTCGGATTTGACCAGGATGGGCAGAAGCGTCAGCGCGACCGCGCCGGTCAGCCAGAACCAGCTGACGAAAAGTCCGCAGGACCACATGCGCCGATCGCCGTGGAGATGGGTGACGAGTTGCCCGGTGGAGCGGAAGAGATTGGGGTCGATGTGGAGATCGTGGTCGCCCTCGCCCGTGGCGGGGATGAGCAGGCTCGATGCCCAGCACAGCACCGCGAAGGCCGAGACTGCGATCCCATAGGCCAGCGCATGGTCGTCCTCCGCGGCCCAGCCGCCTGCGATCGTGCCGAGCAGGATGGCGATGAAGGTGCCCCCTTCGACGAGCGCGTTGCCGGTCGGCAGCTCTTCCTGACGGAGCTGGTCGGGCAGCATGCCATATTTCACCGGGCTGAACAGCGCCGCGATCGTCGAGAACAGCACGAGCGCCACGAAGAGCAGCGGCAACGAGACCAGGACGAAGCCGAGCACCGAGAACAAGGCGGCGGCGATCTCGAAGAGCTTCAGCCTTTGCGCGACCTGCGCCTTGTCGTAGCGATCGGCCCATTGGCCGCCGAGGCCCGACAGAATGAGGGGCGGTGCCACGAAAAGCGCGCCCGCGACCGTCACCAGCATGGCGGCGGAGGTGCCGCCGACCTTGAACAGGATGAGGAAGACGAGCGCGTTCTTGAGGACGTTGTCGTTGAAGGCCGAGAAGAACTGACACCAGAACAGCGGAGCGAAGCGCCGCGACGTCATCAGCGATCGTAACATGACGGCTCTTCCTGTGGGCGCCCGTGGGTCGACCCCAGACGCGGCCTCCTCGCGGGACCGCATCCGTCGATCGACGACGGACACTCTCTTAGCGGCGAACGCGGCCCGTGACGACAGTCAAGATGAGGAACTCGGCGTGTTGCACAGGAGGTGGGCCGGTCATCGCGATCCCTGCCCCGCCCGCTTACTCGACCATGTAGCGCACGCCGATGCGGATCTGCTGCTCGGCGATGGACCGGCTCACGTTGGCCGAGGGCAGCAACGTTATCGTGGACTTGCCGAGGTCGAGATAGCGGTAGCCGATATCGAGCAGGACATGAGGTGCGACCGCGTAGGAGACGCCCGCCATGGCGGCCCAGGCGAACCTCGTGTCGCTATGGTTCTGAGCGGCGAGTGCGGTATCGGCACCCATCGTCAGGGTATCCCGCTCACGGGTTCCGGCGACGCCGACACCCGCGCCGACATAGGGCGTGAAACCGGCCCAGGTACCGACATCGTAGTAGCCGTTCACCAAGCCGTCCCAGCGCTGCAGGGTCGTGCGCTGCTCCAGAGCACAGGAGGCCCCGCAGCTCTGCGTGGCGCTGTAATGGAAGGGGTCGAGATAGTCGGCCGTGACGTCGACGCGAAGGCCGCTGGTCAGCTTGTAGCCGACGCCGCCCCCGAGCGCGTAGCCGAAGGTGCTGCCCTTGCGGTTGAAGGTGGGCGTGTCGTTCTGGAGGAGCAGCTTCGGCTTGTCCTCGGGGCCGAAGGAGGCGTCCCCGCGCAGATACCAGCCGCTGCCGAATTCCATCGGCGCCGCCTGATCCACCGGTGCGTCGTTGCCGGAGGGCATATAGTACGATGGCATGTCGGCCGCCGAGGCAGCCTGCGCCAGAATGAGAGTGGCGGCGCTCAACAACACCGCCCCGGTCTTCGCCCGTCCGAGCCGCATGGGTCCCAATCTCCGCCTCGCCTGCCGCCGCCACGACGCCCGGCATCACTGTTCGATACGACAGTGACGAAGAGACTTTAAGCGAGGCTTAACCATGAAGGATTGGACAGGCCGTAACGTCAAAAAGAAAGACGGACCCGAAGGCCCGTCTTGTGTCGTCGGCAGCAGAGTTGTTTCAGATCAGTACTTGCGGACCAGCGGCTGTTGCGGAGCCGGCGGATAGTAGGGAGCCGGAGCGGGAGCCTCGTAGCCGGCATCACCGAAGAGCCAGCGCATGCCGATCTTCACGTCCTGCGAAGCGAGACCGATCTTCTGCACCTCGTGCGGGCAGGTCGGGGTGTTCTGGCAGTTGATGGCGCCCGATTTCACGTCGCCCATGTCGAGGTAGCGATAGGCGATTTCGAGCTTCAGGTTGGGCGTCACGTCGTAGGCGAGACCCACCGTCCCCTGATAGGCGAGGCTGACGCCGGACCGCTCGCGGGCATAGCCGAAGCCGGTATTGGTACCGCCGACGCCGATGTCGGTCAGGTTGGAGACCCGGTTGAACGATCCGCCGACGCCGCCGCCGAAGAACAGACCGAAGCGATTCCAGTGGAACGCATCCACGTAGAAGTTGGCGAGGGCCACCGTGCTCTGGATCTGGCCCGTGTAGGTGTCGAAGGAGCGGCTGTTGTCCTGGGGGACGTTGAAGAAGCCGGCATTGTAGCTTTCGACCGCGCTGTAGGACTGAGCCGTGCGATATTCGCCGGTGGCATCGAACCGCAGCCAGTTGTTGACCTGGTAGCCGACGCCGCCGCCGACAAAGGCCGAATCGCCGAGGTTGCGTTCGTCGAAGCGCGCGTCCGGAACTGTGACGGCCGCGTCGAAGCTCGAGCGGATGTCGGGACGGAGCGTGGAGCCGACGCCGACATCGCCGCGGAGGTACCAGCCGCCGAATTCGACGGGCTCCGGAGGTAGAGCCTCCAGGGGCGGCGGCATCGGCAGGTCGGCTGCGTGGGCGGTCCCGATGGCGCCGAAGGCCACCGCTCCCGCGAGAAGAAGGGCTTTCAGCTTGCCCATGTGAGATGGTCCCCTTGGTTTCGCGCCAGGGTAGAAGACCCGAGGCGTCTGTCCGATGCGGTAACCATGTCAGCGAGTGTTTAAAGGGAGCTTAACCCTAACGCGTCACGAATGAGATTGCCTGCAACTGAGTCTTTCCGTGTCGCTCGACCTGTGTCTCACAGGGGCAACAGGTGAGTCGTAACTGAGGACAGAAGGCGCCGGCGAGTTGCGGCACCCGCGCTTTTTGCCTAACGACGTCAGATCGTATGTCACAGTCGTGCATGCCGCGGGCGTCCGGGAACCTCCCGCACAGGACAGGAACGGAATGATCGGTGAGCCGACACAGCGGTCGATGAAGGTCGTTCTGGCCCAGCCGCGCGGATTTTGCGCCGGCGTGGTGCGGGCGATCGACATCGTCGAACGCGCGCTCGCCCGACACGGCGCTCCCGTCTACGTCCGTCACGAGATCGTCCATAATCGCCACGTGGTCGACACGCTGAAAGCCAAGGGCGCGATCTTCGTCGAGGAGGTCTCCGAGGTTCCCCTGGGGGCCGTGACGGTGTTCAGCGCTCACGGCGTCGCGCGTTCGGTCGAGGATGAAGCGCGTGACCGCGGCCTGCACATTCTCGATGCCACCTGCCCTCTCGTCGCCAAGGTCCATTCTCAAGGCATGCGCTATGCCGGCCAGGGGCGCACGGTCGTTCTGATCGGCCACGCCGGCCACCCCGAAGTGATCGGCACGCTCGGCCGGGTGCCTCAGCCCGTGCATCTCGTCGGCAGCGTCGATGACGTTGCGGCCCTTCCCGTCGCCACCGACACGCCTTTGGCCTACATCACCCAGACGACGCTGAGTGTCGACGACACGCGGTCGATCATCGCGGCGTTGCAAGCCCGCTATGCCGATGTCGTAGGTCCCGAGACGCGCGACATCTGCTATGCGACGCAGAACCGCCAGTCGTCGGTGCGGGACCTCGGTCGCGTCGCCGATGTTATTCTCGTCGTGGGTGCCGACAATTCGTCGAATTCGAACCGACTTCGCGAAATCGGCAGCGAATGCGACATCCCAAGCTACCTCGTGGCGGACGGCGACATGCTGGATGCCGACTGGGTCAAGGACGCCAATGTTGTGGGCGTCACGGCCGGCGCCTCGGCGCCGGAAGTACTCGTCGAAAGCGTGATCGACGCGCTTCGCCGTCTCCGACCGGTCGAACTCTCGACTCTCCCGGGTCTCGAAGAGACCATCTCGTTTCGTCTGCCGGCAGAGCTTGCCGACGTCTGAACCTCACCCAATGGCCGGCCACCTCGCCGGTCCGGCCTGAAGGAGTTGAACCTTGGGTATTCCCTTCCACCAGACGGCGCGCATCGGCGCCTACGTGCTGAAGCAGCACCTTTCAGGCCGCAAGAAGTACCCGCTGGTGCTGATGCTGGAGCCCCTGTTCCGCTGTAATCTCGCCTGCGCGGGCTGCGGCAAGATCGACTATCCGGACAAGATCCTGAACCAGCGTGTTTCGGTCGGCGATGCCTTGAAGGCCATCGACGAATGCGGCGCGCCTGTCATCTCCATCGCCGGCGGCGAGCCGCTGCTGCACAAGGAGATGCCCGAGATCGTCCGCGGCGCCATCGCGCGCAAGAAATTCGTCACGCTGTGCACCAACGCCCTGCTGATGGAGAAGAAGCTCGATCAGTACAAGCCGAGCCCCTACTTCAACTGGTCGGTGCATCTCGACGGTGACGAGACGATGCACGACAAGTCGGTGTGCCAGACGGGCGTCTACGACAAGGCCGTCGCCGCCATCAAGGCCGCCAAGGCCAAGGGCTTCCGCGTCAACATCAACACGACGCTGTTCAACGACGCCGACCCCGAGAAGGCGGCCCGCTTCTTCGACAGCATCACCGAGATGGGCATCGACGGCATCACGGTGTCGCCCGGTTACGCCTACGAGCGCGCGCCGAACCAGCAGCACTTCCTCAACCGCGCGAAGACCAAGGAGTTGTTCCGCGGCATCTTCGCCCGCGGCAAGGGCGGCAAGGCCTGGCCCTGGTTCCAGTCGCCGCTGTTCCTCGACTTCCTCGCCGGCAACCAGACCTACGAGTGCACCCCCTGGGGCAACCCGACCTACACGGTCTTCGGCTGGCAGAAGCCTTGCTACCTCCTCGGCGAAGGCTATGCCCAGAGCTTCAAGGAGCTCATGGAAGAGACCGAGTGGAAGAA
Source organism: Lichenibacterium sp. (assembly GCA_043758995.1). Lineage (GTDB taxonomy): Bacteria > Pseudomonadota > Alphaproteobacteria > Rhizobiales > Beijerinckiaceae > Lichenihabitans. Next base: position 6,068 of record JAYVMK010000273.1, read on the forward strand.
ATACGGCGTCGGCAACTACGAGAAGTGCGCCGATTGCATGGTGCATTGCGGTTTCGAGGCCACTGCCGTGAAGGATGCCGTGAGGGCGCCCTGGAAGATGCTGGGGCTGGCCATCAAGGGCATCCGCACCGATGGCGCTTTGGCGCCGGATATCTCGCTGGCCAACCAGCGCCCGGCCGACTTCATGTTCTCGCGTCACGTGCAGAACAAGATGGAAGAGATCGACGCCTTCGAGAAGAAGACCGGCAAATCCTTCAGCAAGGTCGCCAACGACCGCGTGAAGCCGATGGAAGCCGCCGAGTAATTCAACTCCGTGTCGAGGGAACTCGACCGGCGCTCCTAGGTCGGGATGGAGCTGACGGGGTGGAACGGTCGCAACCGTTCTGGACCGTCACTCGGGCCAGCCGGTTCTTCGCCTTGTTCCCGTTCCAGGCCGGATGGTACCGACGGTGCGCGACCCCGCGTGGCGGCAACCCCGGCTCGCGGAACTTGGACCTTCGGACGCGTCGATCATTCGAGTCACACGCTTGTCGACAATCCTCGTGTCGTCCGACATCCAGTCACGATCACCAGACAGCGCCTGCTCAAGAGGGTCAGCGCTTGCGCGATCGAGCCGGGCCCACGTCGCCGGGATGCTGCGTGGGGTTTTCGATCCGGACGGATGGGAACCGGCCGAGCGCGTGATGTCGCGGCCTGAGAGTGACTGGGGATGTGTGAATGCGAGCGTCGCGTATCGACGCTCGCATGCTCTTGGACGATGATGCCGCTCAGAACTCCTGCCAGTCGGCATCGCCGCTCAGAGCTGCGATATCCGCTTGGCGAGCCGCGCCGCCTCTGCCGACAGTCTTCAACATACTGACGGGTCGGGGTGCCGTCTTCGGGGCGACTTGCACACGCCGCGTGGCCGAGGACACCGGGACGCTGACGCCGTCCCCGAGCTGGAAGCGTCCAACCAGGATTGAGAGCTCTTCTGTCTCACGAGAGAGCGCGTGGCTGGCGGCGGTGGATTCCTCCACCATCGCGGCGTTCTGCTGGGTGACCTGATCCATCTGGTTGATGGCGGTGTTGATCTGGTCGAGGCCCGAGGCTTGCTCGTGAGCCGAGGCAGCGATTTCGACCACGATCGTGTTAATCTCTGCCACCTGACCGAGGATACGGGCCAGGGCCTTGCCGGTCTCGCCGACGAGTTCTACGCCCTGCTCGACCTGCCGGCCGGAGGTCGAGATCAGGCTCTTGATCTCCTTGGCCGCCTCCGCCGAGCGCTGAGCGAGCGCCCTTACTTCGGACGCCACGACGGCGAAGCCACGGCCGGCGTCGCCGGCCCGCGCCGCTTCGACACCGGCGTTGAGCGCAAGAAGGTTGGTCTGGAAGGCAATCTCGTCGATGACCCCGATGATCTGGCTGATTTCCC
>JAYVMK010000274.1:0-6834 GCA_043758995.1 Lichenibacterium sp.
ACCAGAACGGTCTCCTCGGTGCGCGCGCCGATCAGTACCTGGCGATCGCCTGCTGGCGCCTCCGGCCGGGCGGCCTCGCCGTCGAACCGAGGCAGGCAGATCTCCACGCTCGTGCCGCGTCCCGGTTCGCTCGCGATGGTCACGTGGCCGTCCGACTGGCGGACGAATCCGTAGATCATCGACAGGCCGAGGCCGGTGCCCTGGCCCAAGGGCTTGGTGGTGAAGAAGGGGTCGAAGGCCCGCGCCACGACCTCCGCCTCCATGCCGCAACCCGTGTCCTCGACCGTGAGACAGACATAGGGACCGGAGGCCGGACCATCCGGCTGGGTCCCATCGTGGATGAGATTGCGCGTCCTGATGATCAGGCGGCCACCGTCCGGCATGGCGTCGCGAGCATTGATGACGAGGTTGAGCAGGGCATTCTCGAGCTGGTGCGGGTCGCACAGGGTCGGCCACAGATCCTCGGACAGCGCCACCTCGAACGCGATGGCCTCCCCGATCGTGCGCCGCAGCAGGTCCTCCATCGAGCGTACGAGCTGGTTGCCGTCGGTCGGCCGCGGATCGAGCGGCTGGCGCCGGGAGAAGGCCAGGAGGCGATGGGTGAGCGCGGCGGCGCGGTTGGCCGACGCGATGGCGATATCGGCATAGCGGCCCACGTCGCCCGAGCGCCCCTGGGCGATGCGGCGCTGCATGAGGTCGAGCGCCCCGGTGATGCCAGTCAGCAGGTTGTTGAAGTCATGCGCGATGCCGCCGGTCAGCTGGCCCACCGCCTCCATCTTCTGAGACTGGCGCAGCTGGTCCTCGGCTTTGGCGAGGGCGGCGGCGGCTTCACGCTCCTGCGTCACGTCGCGCACGACGGAATAGATGAAGCCCTCGTGCGGCACCGCGTTCCAGGAGAACCAGCGGTAGGAGCCGTCCTGGTGGGCGTAGCGGTTCTCGAAGCCGAGCACGCTGATCCCGTCGCCAAGCACCGCCATGGCGCTGATGGTGCGACCACGGTCGTCGGGATGGACTTGGTCGAGAAAGGGCCTGTCGACGAGATCATCGGATGGGCGGCCGAGGGTCTCGGCCCAGGCCGGATTGAGGCGGATAAAGGTTCCGTCCAGTCGCGCGACGCAGAGCATGTCGCGCGAGTGGCGCCAGATGCTGTCGAGCTCTCGGGTGCGCTCCGTGACCGTGGTTTCGAGCGTTTCGTTCAGGCGACGCAGCGCGCTTTCCGTCTCCTTCCGGGCCGCGATATCCTCTATCGATACGACACCGCCCGTGATGGCGCCGGAGATGTCGCGGATCGGGGCTGCCGAAAGCTGGATCCAGGCCAGCGTATCGTCGCCCCTGCGGTAGAGGTACTCTTCGCCCGCCGAGCTCTCCCCAGACACGAGGGCCCGCAGCAGGGGATAGCGTTGCGGTGCGACCCGCTCGCCATCGGGATGATAGAGAATCCAGTCGCTGTACTGCTCGACCGTGGCAGTCGGGATCAGGCCGTGACCGAAGATGCGGTCGGCGCGCGGGTTCTGCCCCACGATGCGGCCCGACGGCGCCTCGGCGAAGAGAATGCCCACTGGCGCGCTGTCGAGCACCGCTTTCAACCGGAGGCGTTCGGCGTCGCGTTCCGCCGTCAGGGCCTGCTGCTCGCGTTCGGCGGTGATCTCGGCCGTGATGTCGCGTGAGACCGCCAGAAGCCGCTCGGGTTCTCCGAATGCGTCGAGGATGGGCGTGACCACGACATCCCACCAGCGTGGGCTGCCTTTCGCGGTTTCCGCAAAGCCCCTGAAGCGCCCGGTGCCGCCGCCTTGCGCGGAGGCCACGGCGCTGTCCACGACGGCGCGGTCGGCTTCGGGCCAGAGGTTCGGCCACGGGGCGCCGGCGACGTCGGCGAGTGTCTCGAACTCCAGCGCCTTCAGCCCGCCCACATTGACGAAGCGCACCGTGCCATCGAGATCGAGAACCTTGATACAGTCTTTGGAGCTTTCCAGAACACGCCGATTCAGTTCCTCGCTGGCTTGCAGCGCGGCTTCGGCCGATCGCGAGGCCGTGATGTCGATGGCGATACCGGTCAACCGCAGCGGCCGACCGCTCTCGGCGAGGTAGCTGCGCCCGCTGACCAGCAACCAGCGAGGCTCACCGACCTCGTCGGCGATGCGGAACTCGGTGACGAAATCCGTGCCGCGGGTGAGGCTCGTCGTCACGGCGGCGCGCGCCCTGTCACGGTCGCCCTCGTGGATGCGCGCCAGGAACAGGGCCGGCGGGGCTCCCGCCACCACCAACGACCCGTCGAAGCCGAGGAAGTCGGCGAAGCGACCGTCGCCCCGAAGCAGGCCGCTCGACGCCTCCCAGTCGAGGAAACCGACGAGCCCGCTCGTCATGGCGGCATCGAACCTCTCGCGGCTCGCCCGCAGGTTCCGTTCCGCCAAGCGCCGCTCGGTGCGGTCGCGCAGGATCTTGATGAAGCCCGACGGATTGCCGGCTTCGTCGCGCAAGGCCAGGAGCTCGCCCTCGGCCCAGAACCGCTCGCCCGTCTTGCGCAGGTGCCAGCGCTCGTCGAGGGCCCGACCGGACGCGGTCGCCTGGCGCATCTCGGCGGAGGGCCGCTCATCGGCCCTGTCCTCGGGGGTGAAGATCCGGGCGAGGGGCTTGCCCAGCATCTCGTCCTCGCTCCAGCCCATGATGCGCCGGGCGCCTTCGTTCCAGCTCGTCACCAGCCCGCCGATGTCGGCCGTGAGGATGGCGTAGTCGATGGCGCCGTCGAGCACCTGGCGGCTTCGGAACTCCTGGTCCTGCCGCTTTCGTTCGGAGGCCTGATGATCGTCGAGCGCCCGGTCGCGCTCCATCAGAGCCTTGCGCAGCTCGAGCTGCGCCATGGTGGTTCTGGCCAGGGCCTGGAGGATGAAGAGTTGCTGCGGGTCGAGGTCGCGGGGCACGTGGTCAACGACGCAGAGCGTACCGATCGCGACGCCCTCCAGGGTCTTCAGCGGGACGCCGGCGTAGAAGCGCAGTACGGGAGCGCCGAGCGCGCGGCCGGCGTCGGCGAAGGAGGGCTCGGCGGCGAGGTCCCGCACCAGCAGGACGTCGTCGACATCGATCGTCCGGCTACACATCGAGAAGGTAGCCGGCAGCTCCCGGCAACCCAAGCCGACCTCGGCCTTGAACCACTGGCGATGCCGGTCGAGAAAATTGATGAAGGCGATCGGCGTCGAACAGGCACTCGCCGCCATAGCCACGACGTCGTCGAACTCGGGCTCGCGTTCGGTGTCGAGGATCGCGTAAGCGGCCAGTGCCTCGATGCGCGCGTCCTCGTCCGTCCTGCTGTCTGATGCGGCCAAGGGTAGTGCCAAGGACAACGGTTCCCACAAAACGCGACGGCGACAGGCCGTCAACTTGCACGATGCCGCTGCGCTTCACAAACCCGCCGATGCGCGCAGCGGGCGCGACCTACGAGGATCTATGGGTCGAGGTGCGAGATTCGGCACGGAAACGCCGATCGGCGTGAAGGATCGGTGCTTCGACCGGATCCGCCCCGCCCTTTCGCGGCGCGGCCGTCTGGCCTACGAGAGGCCGTCGTCAGGTTGTGAAAGGGATATCGATGCGTTTCTCCTCGCTCGTGGACCGTCTCGATGCGCCGGGCGGCGCCGCTTGGCACATCCACCACGAGGCTCGGGCGGCCGAAGCGCGCGGCGAGGATGTCATCCTGCTCAGCGTCGGAGACCCCGACTTCGACACGCCTGCGCCCATCGTGGAGCGCGCCGTCGAAGCCCTGCGCGCCGGAGACACGCACTATACGCCGATCGCCGGCCGCACTGCCCTGCGCCAGGCCGTGGCCGACCTTCAGCAGCGCCGCACCGGGGTTCCGACGAAGGCGGAGAACGTCATGATGGTGGCGGGCGCCCAGAACGGGCTCTTCGCCTGCGCGCTGTCGCTGCTCGATCCGGGCGACGAGGTCCTGGTTCTCGAACCTATCTATGCCACTTACGAGGCCACGCTTGCGGCGGCCGGCGCACGGATCGTGCGGATCGCCGCCTCGCCCGACAACGGCTTTCGCCCCGCCGTCGACGCTCTGGCCAATGCCATCACGCCGCGCAGCCGCGCCATCCTGGTGGCCAACCCCAACAATCCGACCGGGATCGTGATGAGCGCCGCGGAACTCGCCGCCATCGCCGAGGTGGCGCGGCGGCACGACCTCTGGATCGTGGCCGACGAAGTTTACGAGAGCTTGGTCTTCGACGGCCAGCATCGGTCTCTGCGCGCGTTGCCCGGCATGGCGGAGCGGACCGCCGTCATCGGCAGCCTGTCGAAATCCCATGCCATGACGGGATGGCGCATCGGCTGGACGGTCGGGCCGGAGACTCTCGTCGGCCATCTCGACCGGCTCGGCCTCAACATGCTTTACGGCCTGCCGGGCTTCATCCAGGAGGCCGCCGTCACGGCGCTCACCCAATACGATGTCACCACGACGACCATGCGGGAGGCCTACCGGGCTCGGGTCGACGCAGTGGCGGAGGGCCTCGCCGGCGTGCCGGGGATCACCATGCTGCGCCCGGCCTCCGGCATGTTCGCGCTGATCGATGTCCGCGAGACCGGCCTGACGTCGACGGATTTCGCCTGGGGGCTCTTCCGGGCCGAGGGCGTATCGCTGGTCGATGCCGCGGCCTTCGGACCCGCCACGACCGGCTTCGTCCGGCTCGCCATGGCGGCGCCCGAGGCGCGACTGGCCGAGGCCTGCCGAAGGATCGCCGCCTTCGTGCGCCGGACGGGCGCCGCGGCTTGAGCCGCCTCGAGTCCTTCATCCGCCGCATGTCGGCGCAGCGCGACATCCTCGACGATCTCGCGGGGCGGCTCGACGGTCTGGACGGGCCGATCCTCGAATTCGGTTTCGGCAATGGCCGAACCTACGATCACCTGCGCGAGCGCTGTCCCGGCCGGCGCGTCATCGTCTTCGAATCCGTGCTGGTCCCCGACCTGCCCCTGCTGCCCCCGCCGGAAGACCTCGTCCTCGGCGACCTGCGCGAGACGGCATCGCGTTTCGCCGATGGCTCGGCGGCGCTGATCCACGCCGATATCGAGACCGGCCTCGCCGACGTCGATGCCGGTCTCGCCGCCTGGTTGCCGGCGCTCGTGGCGCGGCTGCTGGTGCCCGGCGGTTACGCGGCGAGCGGCGCGCCACTCTCGGACTCTCGGCTCGCCGCCTTCCCTCTGCCGCCCGGCATCGTGCCCGGGCGCTATCACGCGGTGCAGCGCGTCGGTTGACCGGCGGTGACGCAGCCCCCGGCATGACCGTCGGACGAACCGCCCCCCGCTGCAGGCCGGTGCCGAATCGCTGTCTTGCCCATAGCCGCGAAACTCACGCGGGCGATCCGCCACCCCGTCGAAGCCACCGGCAGCGGCAGCGCTTCGGCGAGGAGGCAAGCGCCCCGGAGCGGGGGCCCGTCCAAATACTGCAAAGTCACCAGCGGCTTAGACTGGATCGTGTTGCCCCGGGCGCCTGCGAACGGCTCTAGCCAGTCCCGGCGCGCGCCGCTATCGTGACGTCACAAGGCCGCAGTACGTCGTGGCTGCCGAGCAGGCGCGGGGTAGGGTTTGTCGCGGATGCTTCAATCGGTCGACCGGCTCCACCACGCCCGCATCCTGATGTACAGCCATGACACGTTCGGGCTCGGGCATCTGCGCCGGTGCAGGGCGATCGCGCATGCGCTGGTGGAGCGGTTCAAGGGCCTGCAGGTGCTCATCGTGTCGGGCTCGTCCATCGCCGGCGCCTTCGAATTCCGCACCCGCGTCGACTTCCTCAAGATCCCCAGCGTCATCAAACTCTACAACGGCGAGTACACGCCGCTGGCGGAACATACCGACCTCGTCGACACGCTGGCGCTCCGCCGCTCCGTCATCCAGAGCACGGCGGAGAGTTTCGAGCCCGACGTGCTCATCGTGGACAAGGAGCCTCTGGGGCTGCAGGGCGAACTCGAGCCGACGCTCCATTGGCTGCGGGCGCGCGGCGCCACGCTCGTCCTGGGCCTGCGCGACGTCATGGATTCGCCGGGGCTGCTCTCCGCCGAATGGGCGAAGGCCGACGTCCTGTCCAAGATGGAATCGCTTTACGACGCCGTCTGGGTCTACGGACCACGCGACTTCTACGATCCTCTGCAGGATCTCGATGCGCCGAAGGCGCTCCGCGACCGCCTCGATTGGACGGGCTTCCTGCGCCGCGAGGTGCCGAGCGGCCCCACGCCGACGCTCGCCAACATGCCGGCCGATGCGCTGCTGGTGACGGTCGGGGGCGGAGGGGACGGCGCCGAACTGATGCATCAGGTCATCGCCGCCCATGACCACGATCCCACGCTCTCCTGGCCGGTCGTCATGGTGCTCGGCCCCTTCATGAAGGCGGAGGAGCGCGACGACCTGCGCCGCCGGGCCGCATCCCACAGCGCCCTGCACCTCATCGACTTCGACAACCGTCCCGAAATCCTGATGGAGAACGCCGCCGGGGTCGTGGCCATGGGCGGCTACAATACGTTCTGCGAGATCCTGTCGCTCGACAAACGCGCCCTGATCGTGCCTCGGGTCCGTCCCCGCGAGGAGCAGTTGATCCGCGCCCGCCGGGCTGCCGCGCTGGGGCTCGTCGACTATCTCCTGCCCGAGGAAGCCGCCGACCCCGCCCGTCTCGCGGCGGCGCTGCGTGCCCTGCCCCGTCGTCCTGTGCCGTCGCTGGCCGCCCCGGATCTCGACGGGCTCGACCGCATCGCCGACCTCGTCGGCACCATCATGGCGCGTCGGGGCGATGCCCCGCGCCATGACACGGGCGCGCGTGGGGCCGGCGCGTGAGCGGACCCTTCGTCTTCGTGTTGA
>JAYVMK010000275.1:0-3400 GCA_043758995.1 Lichenibacterium sp.
CTCGATGGCGGGGCCGACGCGGCGCCACTCCTCCTCGAGCGGAACCGGCGTGAAGCCGGGCCGCGTCGACTCCCCCCCGATGTCGAGAATGGCGGCCCCCTGAGCCACGAGGGCTCGACCGCGTGCCGCGGCCTCGACCTCGTACAGCCCGCCGTCCGAGAAGGAATCCGGCGTGACGTTGAGGATGGCCATGACCGGCCAGAGGGTAACGGCCTCGTCGAGAAGACGATCGAGGCGTGACGCGGTCGTGGACTTCAAGTGCTCAATCTCGGACGGCATGAGACCGATCGGATCTCAGGGCTGGCAAAAGGCCAGCAACTCGCCGGCGGACGACGTCAGCGGTACTAGGACACGCTCTAAACCAGTCCGATCCGGGTGAAAACCACCGTGGCGAGTCTCACCCGACGCGACAGCCCGGCAAGGGCTGTCGCGGGCCTCAACGCCCCGCCAGCGCCATGACGGACTTCTCGCGCCGCCGTTCGACCGACGACGGAATGCGCAGGCTTTCCCGATATTTCGCCACCGTCCGGCGCGCGATGTCGATGTCGGCCGTCTTCAGCTTGGCCACGATGGCATCATCGGACAGGACGTCGGAGGGGGTCTCGGCATCGATCATCTGCTTGATGCGAAAGCGCACCGCTTCGGCCGAGTGGGCGGCGCCGTTCATGGTCGAGGCGATCGAGGCCGTGAAGAAGTATTTGAGCTCGAAGATGCCACGCGGACTGGACATGTACTTGTTCGAGGTCACGCGAGACACGGTGGATTCGTGCATGCCGATAGCATCCGCCACGACCTTGAGATTCAGCGGCCGCAGATGCTGAACGCCATGGGCGAAGAAAGCGTCTTGCTGCCGAACGATCTCGCTCGACACTTTGAGAATGGTGCGGGCGCGCTGTTCGAGGCTCTTGGTCAGCCAGTTGGCCGTCTGCAGGCAATTGTTGACGAAGCTTCTATCGGCCTCGCTGGCGGCCCCGCGCGTGACGCGCGTCCGATAGGTCTGATTGACCAGCACGCGCGGCAGGACGTCGGTGTTGAGGTCGACCAGCCAGGAGCCGTCGGAGGCGGCCCGGATATAGACGTCGGGCACCACGGTCTGGACCGGACCGCCGCCATAGGAGCGGCCGGGCTTGGGGTCGAGCCGGCGGATTTCGCCCACCATGTCGGCCAGATCCTCGTCGTCGACGCCGCAGATCCGCCTCAACGCGGCATGATCGCGACGGGCGAGAAGCTCGAGGTGACCGACGAGGGCCGCCATTGCGGGATCGAACCGGTTCCGCTCCTTGAGTTGCAAGGTCAGGCATTCGGCCAGGGATCTTGCCCCTACGCCGGTCGGATCGAACGCATGGATCACCCGCAGGACGCGGTCCACGCGGTCGACCGGGACTCCGAGCCGATCCGCGATGTCGTCCAGCGGCTCCGCCAGATAACCACCCTCGTCGATGGCATCGATGAGGCTATGGCCGATCAGCCGATCGACCGGGTCCGCGACGGCGAGCAGCAGTTGGTCGGCTAAATAATCGTGAAGCGACGGCAGGGCCGCCACATAGCGTTCGAGGCTCGACCCCTCTCCGTCGGCCGGAGACGGTGCGCCGGTCCATGAGGTTGCCGAGAGACCCATCAGATCGCCGGACAGGTCGGCGGATGGGAGCGGCCGCTCGCCGTCGAAACTGTTCTCGAGTTCGGTGCCGAGCCCGGCTTCGAGCGTGCCCCGATCCGTGGCGAATTCATCGCTGGTCCAGTCGGACTCGACCGGATCACCGCTCGGGGCTGCTTCCCCCGGCATCTCGTGTTCGCGGGGGTCTGGAGCTTCCTCGACGCGTTCGAGAAGAGGATTACGCTCCAACTCTTCCTCGATGAAGGAGGCGAGTTCGATGTTCGATAACTGGAGGAGCTTGATCGCCTGCATGAGCTGCGGCGTCATCACCAGGGCTTGGCCCTGGCGCATCACGAGCTTCGCCGAAAGCGTCATTCAGTGTCTGTTCCCAGGATCCTCTGACCCGCCACCGCAACCATAACACGGAACGGGATTAAAGAACCCCCTTGCTGCATTCCGGCCCGGGTTTTGCTTAACCCGCTTACCGGTCTAGTCAGCAAGCTACATGCGGAAGCCTTCGCCGAGGTAGAGACGGCGCACGTCGGGATGGGCCACGATCTCGTCGGCCGTCCCTTCCGTCAACACATGGCCGGAGTGGATGATGTAGGCGCGGTCGATGAGGCCCAGGGTCTCGCGCACATTGTGGTCGGTGATCAGCACGCCGATGCCACGCTGCTTCAGGTGCCTGACGAGATCCTGGATGTCGCCGACCGCAATCGGATCGATGCCGGCGAAGGGCTCGTCGAGCAGCATGAAGGACGGGTGGCCGGCGAGAGCCCGCGCGATCTCGCAGCGCCTCCGCTCGCCGCCCGAGAGCGCGATGGACGGTGCCTTGCGCAGACGGGTAATCGAGAACTCGTCGAGCAACTGGTCGAGCTCGCGGTCGCGCTGCTTCTTGTCCGGCACCGTGATTTCGAGCACGGCGCGGATGTTGTCCTCGACATTGAGGCCGCGGAAGATGGACGCTTCCTGCGGTAGATAACCGATTCCGAGCCGGGCGCGGCGGTACATCGGCAGACCGGTGACGTCGTGCCCTTCGAGCTGGATGATCCCCTTGTCGGGTTTGACGAGCCCAGTGATCATGTAGAACACCGTCGTCTTGCCGGCCCCGTTCGGCCCCAGCAGCCCGACGGCCTCGCCGCGCCTCACGTTGATCGACACGTCGTGGACGACCTTGCGGCCCTTGTAGGCTTTGCCGAGATTGTAGACGCCCAGCATACCCTCTGGCGACAGGTCGCGCCGGCTACCCGGTGCCATGTCCCAGGCGGGGTCACCCGCGTAGAGGTCATCGGCGGCCTGTTCGTCGGCATAAGCGGCGGGGGCCTCGTCGAGGTCGAGCGCCGGGTCGGGCCAGGCACCGTCGGCCAGATCCTCCGGCGGCAGACCATCGTCGACGGGCCGCTCCATCGTCGCGACCCCCTGGTCGAAGCGCGGTTCGTGACGCGACGCCTCGACGGGAGCCACGACCGCCTCAGCCTCAACCGAGCGGGAAAAGAGACGCTTCAGACCGCGCGGCCGGGACGATTGAGCCACGATTCGCTCTCGCCGCTTCACTGCGCCGCGTCGAGATCATGCGCCACGGCATCCTCGCCGCGGCGAGCGCTCGCCGGCTTGCCTTGTCTCGGAGCAGGCGCGGTTCTCGGGGCGACGGCGGGTTTCGCCGGGGCCGGAGCGCCGGGCGGCCCGCCGCTACCGGGCGTGAAGACGCTCGACACGCGGCCGCCATTGGTGGCGCCTGAATAGACCTGAGCCTGGCCGGAGGTCATATCGTAGACGAGCCGGTCGCCCTGGGTCACGTTGGTGCCC
>JAYVMK010000276.1:0-4655 GCA_043758995.1 Lichenibacterium sp.
TCTGCGGCGCAAGGAATTCATCCAGGAAAAGTTCAAACGCGTCGGGCGCGACGGACGCACGGTCTGGATCCAAGGATCTTACAATCCACTGATGACCCCGGACGGCGCCGTCTACCGCGTGGTCAAGTTCGCCACCGACATCACGGCCAACGAGGTCGAGCGCGCCAAGCGCGACGCTGACGCCATCGAGACCTCGCGGAACCAGATGCAGGTCGTCGATTCCCTCGCGGCAGGCTTGAAACGCCTGGCCGCCGGCGATCTGGTCTGCCGCATCGACGACCGCTTCGGCGCGGACTTCGAAAAGCTGCGGACGGATTTCAACGCCACGGCCGAGACGCTGCAGGAGGCTCTGCTGAAAGTGTCGGACAACGCCTCGGCGATCAGCCGCGGCGCCAGCGAATTCGGGGCCGCGGCCGATGATCTGTCACGCCGCACCGAGCAGCAGGCGGCTTCGCTCGAGGAGACGGCCGCCGCCCTCGACCAGATCACCGCGACGGTGCGCAAATCGGCGGAGGGCGCGACCCATGCCCATCGCGTCGTGGCGGCGGCGCGGACGGGTGCCGAACAATCCGGTCGCGTGGTGCGCCAAGCCGTCGACGCCATGGGGAATATCGAGCGATCGTCGCGGGAGATCGGCCAGATCATCGGCGTGATCGACGAGATCGCCTTCCAGACCAACCTCTTGGCCCTCAATGCCGGCGTCGAGGCGGCCCGGGCCGGCGACGCGGGACGCGGCTTTGCGGTCGTGGCCTCCGAGGTGCGGGCCCTGGCGCAGCGCTCCGCCGACGCCGCCAAGGAGATCAAGGGCCTGATCTCGACTTCGACGGCGCAGGTGGAGCAGGGCGTCGCCTTCGTCGGCCAAACAGGCTCGGCGCTCGGCGAACTCGGCACGCAGGTGGCCGAGATCGACGCCATCGTGGGCGAAATCGCCGCCTCCTCGCGCGAACAGGCGACGGCCCTCGACCAGGTCAACGGCGCCATCAATCAGATGGACCAGGTGACGCAGCAGAATGCCGCCATGGTGGAACAGTCGACGGCGGCGAGTCACGCGCTCGCCACGGAAGCCGACGCGCTCAACAGCCTCATCGGCGCATTCTCGCTCGGCCAAACGGGCCGGAGCGCCCCGGCCGCCTTTGCCGGCTCCGCGCAAGGCAACTCCCGCGTCGCTCCGCTGAAGCGTCCGCGTGCGGCTGCGACCGCCACGGCGATGAAGACCACGGGTCGCGGTGGCGCCGCCCGCAAGGTCCAACCGGCCGAGGACGACTGGCAGGAGTTCTGAGGCCGTCGACGCTTCCCCCGAAAACCGACATAATGAAACGGTGTTGATGGCGCGCCGACCGACGGGCGCGCCACAGGAGCCGTTACACAGATGCCGACCTTCTCCCGCCGCTCGGCTCTCGCCCTCAGCTCCACGCTCGCGGCGGCTGCCGCCACCCGGGCCTGGCCGGCCCTGGCCGACGAGCCCGCGGCGCTCTGGCCCGACAAGCTGCCCGACGGCTGGACCGAGAGCTACGGCCTCTCGGCCTTCGGCGAACTCGGGCTTCCGGCTGACTTCAGCGCTCTTCGTTACGTCAACCTGTCGGCGCCGAAGGGCGGCAGCATCGTGCTGGAACCGACGAGCACCGCCTTCAACCAGAACTTCACGACCTTCGACACGCTGAACATCTTCATTCTGCGCGGCGATGGGGCGGCCGGAATGTCGCTCATCTTCGACACACTGATGAGCGGCACGCTCGACGAGCCCGACGCGCTCTACGGACTCGTGGCGCGGTCGGTGCGCTGGTCTCCCGACCGGCTCACCTACCGCTTCCTGCTGAGGCCGGAAGCGCGGTTCCACGACGGATCGCGGCTCACGGCGGATGACGTCGCCTTCAGTCTCGACCTTCTGAAGACCAAAGGTCACCCCAACCTGCGCACCGGCCTGCGCCACCTCGTGTCCGCCACGGCGCTCACCGACGGCGTGGTCGAGGTCAAACTCGATCCCGCGCGAACACGCGACACGCATCTCACGGTCGCGGCACTGCCGATCTTCTCCAAAGCCTATTACACTGCCCGTTCTTTCGATCAGACCACGCTCGACCCGCCGCTCGGCTCCTCGGCCTATCGTGTCGGGCACGTCGACCAGGGCCGCACGATCGCGTTTCAGCGCGTGCCCGACTATTGGGCGAAAGACCTGCCGCTCAACCGCGGGCAGGCCAACTTCGACGAGATCCGCTACGAATATTACCGCGAGCGACAGGTCGGCTTCGAGGCCTTCAAATCCGGCGCGACCACATTCCACGAGGACGCGACCTCCTACGTCTGGGCGAAGGGCTATGACTTTCCGGCCGCGCTCGACGGACGCGTGAAGCGTGACACGGTCCCCGACGAGTCGCCCTCGGGCGTCCAGGGCTGGTGGTTCAACATGCGGCGGGACAAGTTCAAGGATCCGCGGGTGCGCCAAGCCCTCGGCTTCTGCTTCGACTTTGCCTGGACCAACAAGAACATCATGTACGGCCTCTACCACCGGACCGTGTCGTTCTTTCAGAACGGGCCGATGGCGGCCTCAGGTCTTCCCGGACCCGACGAGCTACAGATCCTGGAGCCGTTCCGCGGGCAGGTGCCGGATGCCGCGTTCGGCGAGGCGATCCTGCCGCCGACATCGGACGGTTCCGGCCAGGACCGCGCGCTACTCGGACAGGCTTTCAAGCTGCTGCAGGCGGCAGGATGCAAGCGCGACGGCACTGTGCTGAAACTTCCCTCGGGAGAGCCCTTCCGGATCGAGTTCCTCGATTTTGGAGGCGCGCTGGAGAGACACACGCAGCCCTTCATCAAGAACCTTCAGCTGCTCGGCATCGATGCTTCCTTCCGGGTCGTCGACGCCGCCCAGTACCAGCAGCGCGTCCAAGGCTTCGACTATGACATCGTCACGCAGCGCTACGGTGCCGACAACACGCCCGGCGAAGGACTGCGCGTCGCCTACGGCTCCGAGGCCGCCAAGACGCCCGGCTCGCAGAACCTGACCGGCCTCGCCGATCCCGCAGTGGATGCACTGATCGAGAAGGCTCTGCACGCGCAGAGCCGGGCCGAACTGACCACGGTCTGCCATGCCCTCGACCGCGTGCTGCGCGCTCACTTCCTTTGGGTGCCGATGTGGAACAACCCGGCCCATTGGCTCGCTTATTGGGACCAGTTCAGTTGGCCGGAGCGGCGGCCGAAGCTCGATCCCGGTGTTCTCTCGACCTGGTGGTACGACGAGTCCAAGGCCAAGCAGATGAAGGCCAAGGGCTGACATGGCGGCCTATATCCTTCGTCGCCTGCTCCTCATGGTGCCGACTGTGCTCGGCATCCTGTTCATCTCCTTCGTCATCGTGCAATTCGCGCCGGGCGGCCCGGTCGAGCGCGTCGTCGCTCAGCTGCAGGGCCTGTCGGGCGGCGCCTCGAGTCTCGGCGGAGGGGGAGCCGATATCGGGTCCTCGGCCGGCGCCCAGGCCAGCCTCGGCGGCGAGGGTTCGAAATATCGTGGCGCCCAGGGGCTCGACCCCAAATTCCTGCGCGAACTCGAAAAGCAATTCGGCTTCGACAAGCCGGCCTGGGAGCGCTTCCTCCTGATGGTGCGCAACTACGCCACCTTCGACTTCGGCCAGAGCTACTATCGGGACGTTCCCGTTCTGCAGCTCATCGGCGAGCGCCTGCCGGTGTCGGTCTCGCTCGGACTCTGGATGACACTTCTGTCCTATGTGATCTCCATTCCGCTCGGCATCTCCAAGGCCGTGCGGGACGGGTCGCGGTTCGACATCTGGACCTCGAGCGTCGTGACGATCGGCTATGCGGTGCCGAGTTTCCTCTTCGCCATCCTGCTGATCATCCTCTTCGCCGGCGGCTCGTTCTACCAGTTCTTCCCCTTGCGGGGCCTCGTGTCGGAAAATTGGGCGGAGCTCGACCTGTTCCACAAGGTCACCGACTACCTGTGGCACATCACCTTGCCGGTGATCGCCATGTCGGTCGGTGCCTTCGCGACCTCGACCTTTCTGACCAAGAATTCCTTCCTCGACGAGATCAAGAAGCAATATGTGCAGACCGCCCGGATGAAGGGCCTGTCGGAACGACGCGTGCTCTACGGCCATGTCTTCCGCAACGCCATGATGATCGTCGTGGCGGGCTTCCCCGGCGCCTTCATCTCGGCCTTTTTCACCGGGGCTATTCTGATCGAGCAGATCTTCAATCTGCCGGGTCTCGGCCTCTTGTCCTATGACTCGATCATGAATCGCGACTATCCGGTCGTCTTCGCCAACCTCTACATCTTCGCCCTGCTGGGACTGGTGGTGAACCTGATCTCCGACCTGACCTATACCTGGATCGATCCGCGGATCGACTTCGAGACGCGGGGCGTGTGAGATGAGCCTCAAGCCGTCATCGCGAGCGACGCGAAGCGACCCAGTTCACGCCGTCCGGACGCGTCTCGTCCGAGACACTCAGAGCCGGTCGCTTTCCCGCAGCCCTGAGTCGCCTCGCTTCGCTCCCACTGGCGCAGCCGAAGGCATCGGGACCTTGCTCTTTCGTGGCGAGGCCTGAACATGGACGCGCTCGTCGACCCGAAGCTCCTCGCGCCCCCCTCGGGTCGCGGCGGGTGGCTTCGCCTGACCCCGCTGAACCGGCGCCGGCTCGAAAATTTC
>JAYVMK010000277.1:0-18744 GCA_043758995.1 Lichenibacterium sp.
GACCCGGAGAAGTTCGCCGCCTTCTGCGCCGAGATGGTGCGGCGCTACGTGGGATCGGGCCCGACGAAGCCGATCCCCACAATCTGACGTCCTTCTGCCCTGTGATGGGAGACGGTGCTTCGGCGTAGCCGAGGCGGATGAGGGGACCCCGACGCCCCTCGCACTCCCCTCATCCGTCGTCGCTGCGCCGACACCTTCTCCCGTTGCACGGGAGAAGGGGAGCGCCATCCTGGACCGGTTCTGATCGCGCGACATGACGATGATTGCCGACCTCCTCGTCCCGCGCCCGCATCAGATCGTGGCCCGCGACGCGATCCTGAAGGCTCGCGCGGCGGGTCGGCCGGGCTTCCTGCTGGGGGATCTCACGGGTCTCGGCAAGACGCTGTCGGTCTGGTCCGCCATCGCCGCCATGCCGGAGACGGAGGTGCTGATCGTCGCTCCGAAAGGTGCGCTGCCGCAGTGGCGGCGCACCATGGGGCGCTCCGGTCTGCCGCAGAAATCCGTCACCCTCATCAATTACGAGCGATCGAAGTCGCTCCTGGCGCTGCCGGAGAAGAGCGCCCGCAAGTCCACTCGGGCCAAGAACAACGAGCTCGCGCGAGGCGGCGTGCCGCGGCGGACCTGGCCGATCGTCGTCTTCGACGAGAGCCATCGCCTGCGCAATCCCTACAGCCAGCAGAGCATGAGCTGCCGGCAGGTAGCCGATGCGGCGGAGTTCGTCGTCTATCTCAGCGCCACGGCGGGCCAGTCGCCCCACGAGCTCTCCTATCTCGGCCGCCTGCTGGCCGAGGGCCCCGACGCTCCGCCGGCGACGCTGGCGGGCTACCGCGAACTGATGCGCAGGCTCAGGATCGGTGGCGCCAAGGGGCGCTGGACCAATTGGCGTTGGGCGCCAAACCCGCGTGACCGCGCCACCATGGCGGATCTCCTCTATCGCGGGCCGACCGCCATCGGGCTGCGCCGCCGCCCGGAAGATGTCGCGGGCTGGCCCGAGGTGCAGCGCGACTTGGCGCCGACGGCCCTCACACCGGCCGAGCGCCGCCTCTACGACGCCACCTGGCGCGACTTCCGCCGCGAGCTCGGCCTCCTCGGTGGCTCGACGCGCCGGCCCGCCGGCTGGGCCGCCGACCTGAGATTTCGGCAGAAGGCGAGTCTGCTGCGCGTCGCCGGCACCGCGGATGTCGCCGAGGATCTGCTCCAGGCCGGTCAGGCGGTGGCGATCTCGGTGGCCTATCTCGAGACCGGGACGCTACTGGCCGATCTGATGGCGGGGCGAGGCTGGCGCGTCGGCCGGATCGACGGACGCCAGACGGGCGAGGTCAACGAAGCGACGCGGCTCGCCTTCCAGACGGGCGCGCTCGACGCCGTGATCTTCACCGTGACGGAATCCATCTCGCTCCACGCCAACGAGATGCCCGGAGGTGAGCGACCGCGCGCCCTCCTCATCCACGACATGCGTCACAGCGCGATCCAGCTCGGCCAGATCGAAGGCCGCTGCCACCGGGACGGCGAGAAGGCGGTCGTGCATTACCTCTATGCCGAGAACACCGTCGAGGAGCGCATCGCCGGCACGGTGGTCAGCCGCATGGCGGCCATGGACGGCATGGCGGGCGACGACACGGCCGCCATCGACGACATCGTTTCGCAGATCTACGACAGCGCGGCGGGGGAGGGGGACCACGCGAAGGGTGGTGGAGCGGGCCGGCCGCTTGCGACCGAGCGGATCTAAGTTGTCCTAAATCGACGCTCTTGGAAGCAGTGGCCCAGTTGCGGCATAAGGGGCGGAGACCTCAACCCACTTGGAACTCCGCCATGAACCGTATGACGATCGCCGCCGCTCTGTTTCTGCTGCCCGTGGCGGCTTCGGCTCAGCAGGCCGCACCCGCCGCTCCGGCTCAGGCCGCTCCCGAGCCGGCGACATCGGCGGCCCCGGCCGGCAAGGATGTCTTCGACATGTCCTGTTCCCTGTTCCACGCCAATGCCGATGGATCCTGGAACGCCACCAAGGCCATGACGCTTCAGCCGGCGGCCGGCCCGATCGCGCTGAAGCCGAGCTTCAAGTTCAAGCCGGGCACGCTCTTCGCCGGCTTCGACCTCGCCGACGCGCTCAACAAGTCCTGCAAGCACTGAACCTGCGTAGATCCGACACATCCGAGAACGGCCGCTCGTGGGCGGCCGCGCTCATCGGACGGTGGTGAGAACTAGCGGCGGGGTCTGATGATCAGCTCGGATCCTTCGGATGATGATCATGGCGGTGGCGCAGTGTCGAAGCGCATTCGGCACCATAGATGCTACAGACGATGCCGAATGGCACGGCAAAGAACAGAGCCAACAATCCGCCGAACGGTGTCGTGGCGACCAACATCATGGTCGTTCCCCTCCAATGGGACCGCATTGTGCCGCGGTCATCATCCAGACATTCAATGCCTACCTTTCGCCTTTGTCGCGTCACGTCTTCGTGAAGTCGGGCAGTCTTGAAGCTCCGTGCAGTGAAGTGTGCAGTGCAGCAAGAGTATTCGGTAGTTCGTGCAGCGGTTTGCCGATTGCGCGTTTCTGTCAAACGTTCTACGGCGTCCGAGCTTTGTCATGGCGTTCAACACCGTCACTGCATCAGCCCGCAGTTCGTCTCGGGTCCGTGTCCGGCACGATGGGTCAAGCGCCGACGGCGAGCGGGCATAATTCCGCGACCGAACCCATTCGCAGCCTTATCGACCTATCGCTTCCAGGCGGCCGAACGAGTCCCGATCCGAGTCGTGTCTTGAGCGGCGAGGCGGCTCATCGTTCTGTTCTCTCTAGCCTTCATGCATCGTGACTCTATCCAGCGTCGCAAGAACAAGCGCTCGACCTCTCACGTTTGTCCAGGCTTCAGCGTGTAGAAGATGTGATGGCCGATGACGTCGGTTTTCTTCAGGGCGTGCGCCCAGCCCGGCCTGACGTAGCTGGCGTGGTAGTGCGTGGCGTCCCCGACATCCGAGACATAGGTCGAGCCGTCCGTCACCTCGTGGGCGATGCGGACCGCGCGGGTCCAGGACTCGCTCTCGCTGACCCGCAGGGCATGGCCTTCGCAGGTGAAGGAGAACTGGCAGGCGTTGCGGCGTTGCTGGTTCTGGAACACCACGCCGCAGACAGAGCCGGGATAGAGGCCACTCATGGCGCGGTTCAGCACCACCTGGGCGACGGCGGCCTGACCTTCCTCGGGCTCGCTGCGCGCCTCGAAATAGACCGCCTGGGCGAGGCAGCGCTGCTCGGGCTCGGATTTCGCCGTCTCGACCATGGCGGCATAGTCGGGATGATATTGGGCGATGCCGACGATCGTGCCTGCCTGGGTCACGAGCCCATGTGGTCCGCGCGAGAAACGGGGCAGCGCCGCGATCTCGATCGGGGCGCCATCGGCGGGCGCAGGGGTCGCCGACGCGAGCGAGACGGCGCGGGCCACCGTGGGCGTCGAGCCGTCCTGCACGTGGGGCGTCGTCGAGCCGGCCTCGGCCTGCGGCGAGTTGAGCGCGTGGCTGCGCCGGGTCGTGACATGGAGATCGTGCGGCAGCGGCTGAAGTTGCGAGGGATCGGCCCAGGGCGCGTCGACCGCCACCGATGCGAAGCCGGCGCCTTCGGCGGCATCGTCCTCCGCCCCGAAGGCCAGGACCGCGGCGCGAGCCTGGATCAGGGAGCCGGGCCGGGCCAATCGCGTCGCGAAGCTCGACGCGACCGCGACCGCCGGATCGGCTCGCTTGGCGCCGTCGGCCTCGATGCGGGCCTCGCCTTTGAGGATCGCCCGAGGCTCCACTTCGTCCGGATCGACGCCGGCAGTCGGGGAATCATGGGTGGCCCGATGCGCGTCGCGGGACAGGATGTCGTCCTGCGGCAGGGCGAAGCCGGCGCCTTCCGTCGCGAGGTTCGCGGGGACGAGGTCGTCGGGCATGGAGGCGGCGAGATCCGTCAGCGCCATGCGGCTTCGGTTGGCCGTGGGCTCCTGGCCGGCCTCGGCCGCCATCGAGACCAGCAGCCCTCCCGCCAGGCACCAGGGCGCGACCGTCAGCGCCGCCCAGGACAGGCGGGACCGCGATCTGACCTTGCGCCGCACCGCCATCCGCCCGCGAACCATCCCTCCGCTCCCGTGTCGACGATCGCCGTTCCGCCACGCCTCGACCTTTTCGTGTCTTGGTTAATCAAAGCTGGCTTCATCTCTTATCGCGAGCGGTGCTTGCCGAACCCTTAACGCGCCTTTCTGCGCGCTGCGGAGCGGGACAGCGCCGCCGAAATCCGGCAAAGAGGGGGACCCGCGACCCGCACGAGGATGCCATGACGGACCATGCCGCCCCCTACGACACGATCCTGGTCGAACGGCGCGGCCGCGTCGGGCTGATCACGCTGAACCGGCCGAAGGCGCTGAACGCGCTGAACCGCCGCGTCATGCACGAGCTGACGGAAGCGGCGGCCGAACTCGACGCCGATCCCGCCATCGGCTGCCTCGTCGTCACCGGATCCGAGCGGGCCTTCGCGGCCGGCGCCGACATCAAGGAGATGGCCGAGGCCGACGCGATCTCGATGTATCTCGACGACGGGTTCGGCGGCTGGATGGCGCTGACCCGCGTGAGAAAGCCGATCCTCGCGGCGGTTTCGGGCTTCGCTCTCGGGGGTGGCTGCGAGCTCGCCATGATGTGCGACATGATCATCGCCGCCGACACGGCGAAGTTCGGCCAGCCCGAGATCAAGCTCGGCATCATTCCGGGGATCGGCGGGTCGCAGCGGCTGATCCGCGCCATCGGCAAGGCGAAGGCGGCAGACCTCTGCCTCACGGGCCGCATGATGGACGCCGCCGAGGCGGAGCGCTCCGGCCTCGTGGCCCGTGTGGTACCGGCCGCCGACCTCCTGGACGAGGCCATGAAGACCGCGGAGGGCATCGCCAACATGTCGCTTCCGGCGCTGATGGCCGCGAAGGAATGCCTCGGCCGCGCCTATGAGACGAGCCTCGCCGAGGGGCTGCTCTTCGAGCGCCGCGCCATCCAGGCGCTCTTCGCCACCTCCGACCGGCGCGAGGGCATGGCGGCCTTCGTCGAGAAGCGCGCCCCGAACTTCACCCACCGCTGAGGACAGAGCCATGAACCCCATCGCCATCGCGATCCACGGCGGCTGCGGCGTCATGCGGGCCTCCGACCTGCCGGAAGCCGAATGGGCCGACGCCCGCGACGTGCTGGCCGCGGCGCTTCGCGCCGGCTGGTCGGTGCTCTCCGGCGGCGGCCGGTCGCTCGATGCCGTCGAGGCCGCCAGCGTGGTCCTCGAGGACAGCCCGCATTTCAACGCCGGCCATGCGCAGCGCTCAATGCCGACGGCGAGCATGAGCTCGACGCCTCCATCATGAGCGGAGACGGGCTTGCCGCGGGCGCCGTCATCGGGGTGCGCCGGGTGCGCAATCCCGTCCGCGCCGCCCGCGCCGTGCTGGAGACCGGGCAGCTCGTGGCCCTTGCCGGCCCCGCCGGGGACCGTTTCGCCGAAACACGAGGGGTCGCCATGGTGGAGCCCTCCTATTTCACCACGGACCGCCGTCGCGAGAACCTCGCCAGCATGAAGGCGCACGGAGCCGAGGGCACGGTGTCGTCGGCCTCCGAGGCCGAGAAACACGGCACCGTGGGGGCTGTGGCGCTCGATGGTGCCGGCCATCTCGCAGCCGCCACTTCGACGGGCGGCTATACCAACAAGCCGGCCGGCCGCGTCGGCGACAGCCCCATCATCGGCGCCGGCACCTATGCGCGGGACGGCGTCTGCGCGGTCTCGGGCACGGGGCAGGGTGAAGCCTTCATTCGCCACGCCCTCGCCTATGACGTGGCGGCCCGGATGGCCTATCGTGGCGATGCGCTCGACGCAGCCACGGCAGGCGTCCTCGCCGATCTCACACCCAAGGGCACCGGCGCGGGACTGATCGCGCTCGACGCCTTAGGCCATGTGGCGGTGCCCTTCAACACGGGCGGTATGTTTCGCGGCTGGGTGACGCCCGAGGGCGAGGCCTTCGTGGCCACACACGCCGAGGTCTTCCCGCTCGGACGCCTCGACGGGTGAGCGAGACGGACCCGATCGCGGTCTATGTCGACGCCGACGCCTGCCCGGTGAAGGCGGAGGTCTACCGTGTCGCCGAGCGGCACGGCGCCAAGGTCTTCGTCGTGTCGAACAGCCCCATGATGGTGCCGCGCGATGCCTTCATCGAGCGCGTGGTGGTGCCCTCCGGCCCCGACGTGGCGGACGATTGGATCGCCGAACGCGCCACGGCCCGCGATGTCGTGATCACATCCGATATCCCGCTGGCCGATCGCTGCGTGAAGGCCGGCGCCGCCGTGCTGGCGCCGAACGGCAAGGCTTATACGGCGGCGACCATCGGCATGGCGCTGGCGACCCGCAACCTGATGGACCAGCTGCGCGGTTCCGGCGAGGTGACCGGCGGCCCGAAACCCTTCGGCCCGCGCGACCGCTCCGAATTCCTCGGCGCCCTCGACCGCGCCCTCAACCGCATTAAGCGGGGCGTGGCGCCGGGGCGTTAACCGGTTTCATCCTTTCGGCCACGCTTCGTCCGGCCATTCCCGGCGGCCGTGGATGATACGCAATATAGTCAGAGACCGCTCGGACAGGGCGTCGTCCGACCAGACGACAATGCTCATCGGCCTTTCGGCGCTGCCGCGATCGTCGCCCTCAGTCGGCGCATGGCCTCGCCGTGCGGGGTCACCCGACCCGCTTGCATATTGGCCAAGCCGCGCTCGATCCCCTCGACGATCGTCAATTCCCGCTCGACGTAGGCTGTTGTCGCCCCGTTGGCGAGGAACGAGCGGATGCGCCGCGTGTCCGGCCAGCATCGCCAGCTTGGCCTTCGTCTGCGCGCCGAGGCGCAGTCTCAGCGTGGTGCTGACGTCGGCCGTTTCGGTTTGTGCTGACATGTGTACGTCCTAGCACGTCGACGGACGCCTGCGACTTCGCCTCGGCTTGGTTGTGGAGAAACGCTGACCTGCTACGCTGACGTCATGGCTGAGAACGCCCTACTGTCATGACCGTCGACGACTTCCTGGCCTGGGCTGTGAAGCAGCCGGCGCGGTACGAACTCGAACTCGGCACCATCGACGCGATGTCGCCGGAGAGCTTGGGCTACGTCCGCATCAAGACGATGATCCAGCGTGCGCTCGCTGTCGCGATCCAACACGCCAATCTCTGCTGCAAAGCGGTCCACGATGGCGTCATAGTGCGCGTCGATGGAGCCACGGCTTATGAGCCCGACGCGTTGGTCTATTGCGGCCCTCACCAACCAGCCAGCACGCTCGTGGTCGACGATGCCGTGATCGTTGTCGAAGTCGTGTTACCTCACTCGGAGGTGGGCAGTCGCGGCGGGAGGTTGATCGCCTATCTGTCGTTGCCGAGCGTCCACCACTACCTGATCGTCAATGCCAACCGCCGCGTTCTCGTCCACCACGCACGCCGTGGCGAGAAGATCGCCACGCGCATCCTGCACGATGGCCCCTTGCACCTCGACCCGCCTGGGCTGGATCTCACGATCGAGGACCTGTTCGGCGAGTCCGACGCGCCGTAGCTTGCCCACGCTACGGCGCGAGGTCCCCATAGTCGTGGACGTATTCGCCCGGCACGAAAGCACCGATGGCCTGCGACCACGTCTCGCCGGGCCAGACGTAGTCGACGCGCCCCTCGGCCGGCCGATACACGGCCGTGTAGACGGTCGCCGAAGCAGCCCGACGCGACAGGAGCGGCGGCTCCAGAAAGCGCGACACGAGGCGAGGCAGCGTCATGCCGGGCTCGCCGAGCGCCCGTCGCGCCGCCGCCAGACGCCGCGCGGATCCGGCGAAGCTGGGCTCTTCCTGCTGGTTGGCGCAGGCCAGCGTCCGCACGACGGCGGGCTCGCGGTCCGGCCCGAGATAGAGCGTGGCGTGGTCGCCCGAACGGTCGACCAGCACCACGTTCTGCGACGCCGCGATGGGAATGCGCGTCAGTGCCGCGATTCCGTCGCGGACGGTGCGGCAGGTTTCCAGGACATAGCGGATCATCAGGATCACGGAAAAGCCCTCGCCCTGGACGTCGCTCCCTCCCGCGGCGAGGCTGGCCGCGAGCCCGTCCGCGTTGATGCCGTCGAGGCAGCCGCCCCAGGGCCGCTGCGCCTTGGCGATGACCTCGCGTCTCATCCAGGCGCTCGACACGATGCCGGGCGACACGAGGTCCAGCGGAAAGTCGTAGTTCCGCACGAGCGCCGGTCCGCCCTCACCGACCCAGACCGCGTGGGTGCAGCCATGCGCCGCCGCGGGCGGGCGCCAATGGCTGATGAGGCGGTGGGCGACGTCGTCATCGCCCAAGAGAGCGCAGGCCCGATCGTAATGCGGCAGCAGCTCCGGCATGTGACGCCGCAGGGCGTCCCGGCATTCGATCAAGGGCGCCGGGGCACCGCGACCCTGGCCGAGATACCAACGCTCCGCCTCGGCGCGGCCGGCGGCGAAATCGGCGAGCCAGGCGTCTCCGGGCTGGTTCTCCCGGCGTGCCACGAAGGTTTTCCGCATGCCGGGGACCCCGCTCAGCCGGCCAGCCGGGCGAGGAGATCGTCGCGCAGGATGCCGTACCGCGGCATCTCGAAGCGCTGTTCGAAGCCGAGCCGCCCGTAGAGCTTCCGCGCCGCCGTGTTCGAAGCCGAGACGTTGAGGCCCGCTGGGCGACCCTCGCCGACGCCCTCACCCAGAAGAGCTTGTGTCGCCAAAGCCGCACCGATGCGGCGCGCCTGAAACGGCGGATCCACGGCCAGGGACTCGAGCCACGTCAGGCCCTCCTCCTGCTCGACGATCGCAAAAGCCACCACTTGCCCATTCAGCCTCGCGGTCCAGATTCGCGTGCCCTCGGATGGCTCCGCTGTTTCGGCCTCCGTACTCGGGACGAAGCCGGCTTCGTCGCGATAAGCGGCGTTGTGGATGTCGGCGATCCGCTTCGCGTCGACACCGTTTTCCGCGCGCGAGATCGCGAGACCGGCTGGGCCACCCTGGACCGGCCGGACGACGGGGCATCGCATGATGATCTCAACCTCGGTGACATTGAAGCCGAACCGGGACACGAAGCCGAGCCCGGCCTCCCAGGCGGGGCGAGGCAGGCTCTCGATCAACAGGGATGGGCCGACCGGTCCCTGATCCACCACGGCGCGAAGGAGCGTCGTGCCGAGGCCACGGCGCCGGCGGGCAGGATGGACGACGATCTTCACAAAACGGCAGAGCTGCAGCCCACCGGGGCGCAGCGACGATTCCGCAACGCCGATCAGGTCGCTCCCGTCCATCGCCACGATGAAATCACGACCGTAGCCGGATCGCGCCAACCTCAACCAGCTCGCGTATCCCTCGGCCGACATTGGACCGATGTTGCGCTCGACCGCCATGCATGCGGCGTAGAGGTCGACGATGGGGCCGATATCGTTGAATTGTAGGGGACGGATGGAAACGGAGTCCGGCAGCCGGAATGACGTCATGAGCGATCCCCGGCGGCCGAGCCAACCTCGGCCGCACGGATCCGACGATGCCAGAGCGTCGCTGACCGCGCTACCGCCGGTCGAGCTCCGACCTCATCCTTTCCACGCTCTCGCGGCGTAATCGAGCGCGAAGCGCTCCGGATCCATCGCCAGCGCCGCCATTCCGCCCAGCACCGAATCCGCATGCACGATCAGGCGCGTCCCGACGCGGCGCGCCAGGCCCGCCACCGGCGCCTTGCCCTCGAAGGCGGCGCGGAAGGCGTCTGCATCGAGCAGGTCGACAATGCGGGGCAGGATGCCGCCCGCGAGGGTGACGCCGCCGGTCGCCTTGAAGGTGATCGCCATGTCGCCGGCGAAGCGGGCGACGAGAGCCCAGTAATGCCGCACCGTGTCGGCCTCGGGCCCGTCCGGTGCCTCCAGGGCGGTGCCGGTGATGGCGGCGGCGGTGACGCCCGGCGCCGAGGGGCTGCCGCCGAGCGCCAGCCGCGCCCGATGGAGCCGCACCAGTCCCGCGCCGGCCAGCACGGATTCGCCGGTGACGCGGCCCTGTACCTTCTCGAGCAGCGGCCAGACCGCGGCGTCCTCGTCGGTCTCGGGGCCGAACCCCATGTGGCCGCCCTCGCTCGACAAGGGCACGAAGCGCCCCTCGACTTCGATCAGCGCCGCGACGCCGAGCCCCGTGCCGGGACCGAGGATCACCCGCGGGCCGGCGTCCGGCGCGAGGTCCGGGCCGATGACCCTCACCCACTCGGGCCGCAGCGCCGGCAGCGACAGGGCCTGGGCCTCGAAGTCGTTGAGGAGGAGGCCGCCACCGAGGCCGAGCTGCCGGGCGATCTCGGGTCCGTCGAGCACCCAGAGCGCGTTGGTGAGCTTCAGGCGCCGCCCTTCGACCGGGCCGGCCCCGCAGGCCACCACCGAGCCGAGCCGGAGACCCTCCCGCTCCGTCGAGGCCTGGATGGCGTCCCCGAGGCCGGGATAGTCGCCGACGAGGAGGTGGGTCAGCGGCAGCAGCGGCTCGTCGGGGCCGTGCTGGACCGAGATCCGGCAATTGGTGCCGCCGACGTCGCAGACCGCGATCGGGAAGGGGAACAGCAAGGCGGCATCCTCGGGCTCGGGGCGGCGGGGGAACGCAAGCGGGTTGCATCGACGCGGCCCCGAAGGCAAGTCCCAAGGCGACTGCGCCGCGCCGCGCAGACCGCAATTGAGGCATGCCCGACCGGGTCACGCCCTTGCAACGCAAGGCGATTCGGAGGAAAGACACGGCAGACCCCGAGTTCACTCTCATCCGGACGGCGCGAGATCGGGTTGCCTGCGCCCGACAGGAACAGTTCGCATGGCACGCAAGAAGATCGCATTGGTCGGGGCCGGCCAGATCGGTGGCACCCTGGCGCTCCTGGCCGGGTTGAAGGAATTGGGCGACATCGTCCTCTTCGACATCGTGGAGGGTGTGCCGCAGGGCAAGTCGCTCGACATCGCCGAAGCCTCGCCGGTCGAAGGCTTCGATGCCCGGATGGTGGGCGCCAACGACTTCAAGGGTCTGGCGGGCGCCGATGTGGTGATCGTGACGGCCGGTGTGCCGCGCAAGCCCGGCATGAGCCGCGACGACCTCATCGGCATCAACCTCAAGGTCATGGAGACGGTCGGCGCCGGCATCCGCGACAATTGTCCCGATGCTTTCGTGATCTGCATCACCAACCCGCTCGACGCCATGGTCTGGGCGCTGCAGAAGGCCTCGGGCCTGCCGCACAACAAGGTCGTCGGCATGGCGGGCGTGCTCGACTCCGCCCGCTTCCGCTACTTTCTGGCCGAGGAGTTCAACGTCTCGGTCGAGGACGTCACGGCCTTCGTGCTCGGCGGCCACGGCGACGACATGGTGCCGCTCATCCGTTATTCGACGGTGGCCGGCATTCCGTTGCCCGACCTCATCAAGATGGGCTGGACCACCCACGAGAAGCTCGACGCCATCGTGGAACGCACCCGCAAGGGCGGCGGCGAAATCGTCAACCTGCTCAAGACCGGTTCGGCCTTCTATGCACCGGCTTCCTCGGCCATCGCCATGGCGGAGAGCTATCTGCGCGACAAGAAGCGCGTGCTCCCCTGCGCGGCCTATCTCGACGGCGAATACGACGTCAAGGACATGTATGTCGGCGTGCCGGTGGTGATCGGCGAGAAGGGCGTCGAGCGCGTGCTCGAGATCGAGATGACCAAGGACGAGCGCGAGATGTTTGCCAAATCCGTCGCCTCGGTGAAGACCCTGATCGAGGCCTGCAAGACCGTGAACCCGGCTTTCGCGAAGTAAGACGACGGGCGCGTCTCCTCTCCTGTCGGGGGAGGAGATGCCCCTCATGGTCGAGGGGCGACGCAGTCCCGACGATCGACGACCCGAACGACGTTTCCAGGACATTCCCCATGAACGTGCATGAATACCAGGCCAAGGCGATCCTGAAGGAGTTCGGGGTGCCCGTGTCGCGCGGCGTGCCGATCATGGCGGCCTCCGAGGCCCGCAAGGCTGCCGAAGAGCTCGGCGGCCCGCTTTGGGTGGTGAAGAGCCAGATCCATGCCGGCGGCCGCGGCAAGGGCAAGTTCAAGGAAGCCGCTGCCGGCGAGAAGGGCGGCGTCCGCCTCGCCAAGTCGATCGACGAGGTCGAGCAATATGCCGGCGAGATGCTCGGCAACACGCTGGTGACGATCCAGACCGGACCGGCCGGCCGCGCCGTCGGCCGCCTCTATATCGAGGATGGCTCCGACATCGACCGCGAGCTCTACCTGTCGATCCTGGTCGACCGCGCCACGGCGCGCGTGTCGGTGGTGGCCTCGACCGAAGGCGGCATGGACATCGAGACGGTCGCCCATGACACGCCCGAGCGCATCCACACGATCTCGATCGACCCCGCCACGGGCGTCATGCCCCATCACGGCCGTGTCCTCGCCGAGGCGCTGAACCTCAAGGGCGACCTCGCCAAGAGCGCCGCCTCGCTGCTGAGCAAGTTCTATGCGGCCTTCGTGGCCAAGGACATGGACATGCTCGAGATCAATCCGCTGATCGTCACCAAGGACGGGCAGCTGAAGGCGCTCGACGCCAAGATGAGCTTCGACGGTAACGCTCTCTATCGCCATCCCGACGTCTTCGCGTTGCGCGACGAAGCCGAGGAGGACGCGAAGGAGATCGAGGCCTCCAAGTACGACCTCAACTACATCACGCTCGATGGCACCATCGGCTGCATGGTCAACGGCGCCGGCCTTGCCATGGCGACGATGGACATCATCAAGCTCTACGGCGAGGCCCCGGCCAACTTCCTCGACGTCGGTGGCGGCGCCACCAAGGAGAAGGTGACGGCGGCGTTCAAGATCATCACCGCCGACGAGAACGTGAAGGGCATCCTGGTCAATATCTTCGGCGGCATCATGCGCTGCGACGTCATCGCGGAAGGCGTCATCGCCGCCGTGAAGGATGTGGGGCTGCAGGTGCCGCTGGTGGTGCGCCTCGAGGGCACCAACGTGCAGCTCGGCAAGGACATCATCGCGAAGTCGGGGTTGAACGTCATCGCGGCGGACGACCTTGACGACGCCGCCCAGAAGATCGTCACCGCGGTGCGCGACGCGCGCGGCAAGGCCTGACGCCCTCGACCATTCCCGCACGGCACCGAGCCCAAACGGCCCGGTGCCGTCCCGCATCGAGGCAGGCCCGCCTGCCGGAGTCATCCCATGTCCGTCCTGATCGATAGCAACACCAAGGTTCTCTGCCAGGGCTTCACCGGCAAGAACGGCACCTTCCATTCCGAACAGGCGCTCGCCTACGGCACCAAGATGGTCGGCGGCACGTCGCCCGGCAAAGGCGGCCAGGTCCATCTCGGCCTGCCCGTCTTCGACACGGTCGCCGAGTGCAGGGACAAGACCGGCGCCGACGCATCGGTGATCTATGTGCCGCCGCCCGGCGCCGCCGATGCCATCCTCGAAGCCGTCGCGGCCGAGATCCCGCTGATCGTCTGCATCACCGAGGGCATCCCGGTCGCCGACATGATCAAGGTGAAGCGCGCGCTGTCGGGCTCGAAGTCCCGCCTCATCGGGCCGAACTGCCCCGGCGTGATGACGGCCGGCGAATGCAAGATCGGCATCATGCCGGGTTCCATCTTCAAGCCCGGCTCGGTCGGGGTCGTGTCGCGCTCCGGCACCCTGACCTATGAAGCGGTGTTCCAGACCACCGCCGAGGGGCTCGGCCAGACCACCGCGGTCGGCATCGGCGGCGATCCCGTCAAGGGAAGCGAGTTCATCGACATCCTCGAACTGTTCCTCGCCGATCCGAAGACCCAATCCATCATCATGATCGGAGAGATCGGCGGCTCGGCCGAAGAGGACGCGGCGCAGTTCCTTGCCGACGAGGCCAAGCGCGGCCGCAAGAAGCCCACCGTCGGCTTCATCGCGGGCCGCACCGCCCCTCCCGGCCGCCGCATGGGCCATGCCGGCGCCATCGTGTCAGGGGGCAAGGGCGACGCCGAGAGCAAGATCGCCGCCATGGAAGCGGCCGGCATCCGCGTCTCGCCCTCCCCGGCCCGCCTCGGAAAAACCCTCGTTGACGTCTTGAAGGGCTGACACGCGATCGGGGGAGGGATGGCGACGCTTTCATCAGCGCTCTCCCTTGCCCATATGCTACGCAATAGAGCGACAGCTGACGCGACCAACGGTGGCCGCCGCCGGCAGCCGGCGAAGGAACAACAAGCTCATGTCACAGCGGGACGACGACGCGCTCCTCGGATCGAGTTTCCTGTCTGGCGTCAATGCCAGCTATCTCGAGCAGCTCCAGGCCCGGTACGAAACCGATCCCGACAGCGTCGATGCCGAGTGGCGGAGTTTCTTCGACGGTCTCGATGACAGCCGCGACGATGTCGTGAAGAGCGCCGAGGGCGCGTCTTGGAAGCGCCCGAACTGGCCGGTTCTCGCCAATGGCGAGATGACGGCTGCGCTCGACGGAAACTGGGGCCTCGCCGAAGCCGCGATCGCGACCAAGATCAAGGCGCGGGCCGAGGGCAAGGGCGCCGAGGTCCGCGCTCCCGACGCTGCCGCGGCGAACGGCAAGGCTGCGGACACCAGGCCCGCGGCGGCCGGCATCTCGGACGAGGACCTGCGGCGCGCGACGCGCGACAGCCTTCGCGCGCTCATGATGATCCGGGCCTTCCGGCTGCGCGGTCATCTCCACGCCAATCTCGACCCGTTGGGCCTCGAGCCCGAGCGCGAGAAGCAGGAGATCACGCCCGAGGCCTACGGCTTCACGCAAGCCGATTACGACCGTC
The DNA here is from genome assembly GCA_043758995.1 of Lichenibacterium sp. Lineage (GTDB taxonomy): Bacteria > Pseudomonadota > Alphaproteobacteria > Rhizobiales > Beijerinckiaceae > Lichenihabitans. The sequence continues at coordinate 14,773 of JAYVMK010000277.1, forward strand.
CCATCTTCATCGACGGCGTGCTGGGACTTGAGAGCGCGACGGTGCGCGAGATGCTCGACATCCTGCGCCGCACCTATTGCTCGACCATCGGCTTCGAGTTCATGCACGTCTCGGATCCGGACGAGAAGGCGTGGATGCAGCTCCGTATCGAGGGGCCGGATAAGTCCATCTCCTTCACGCGCGAAGGCAAGCGCGCCATCCTGCAGAAGCTGATCGAGGCCGAGGGCTTCGAGAAGTTCCTGGACGTCCGCTACACCGGCACCAAGCGCTTCGGCCTCGACGGCGCCGAGGCCATGATCCCTGCGCTGGAACAGATCATCAAGCGCGGCGGTGCGCTCGGCGTCAGCGAAATCGTGCTCGGCATGGCGCATCGCGGGCGCCTCAACGTGCTCTCCCAGGTGATGGGCAAGCCGCACCGGGCCATCTTCAACGAGTTCAAGGGCGGCTCGGCCTCGCCGCAGGAGGTCGAGGGCTCTGGCGACGTCAAATACCACCTCGGTGCGTCGTCGGATCGCGAGTTCGACGGCAACAAGGTCCATCTGTCGCTGACCGCCAACCCGTCCCATCTCGAGATCGTCGATCCGGTGGTGCTCGGCAAGGTGCGCGCCAAGCAGGACCAGTTGAACGACCAGGTCGAGCGCGAGAAGGTCATGCCGCTGCTGCTGCACGGCGACGCCGCCTTCGCGGGCCAGGGCGTCATCGCGGAATGTTTCGGCCTGTCGGGCCTCAAGGGTCACAAGACCGGCGGCTCGCTCCACTTCATCATCAACAACCAGATCGGGTTCACCACCTACCCGCGCTTCTCGCGCTCCTCGCCCTATCCGTCCGATGTGGCGAAGATGATCGAAGCGCCGATCTTCCACGTCAACGGCGACGACCCCGAGGCGGTGACCTTCGCCGCCAAGGTGGCGGTGGAGTTCCGGCAGCGGTTCCACAAGCCTGTCGTCATCGACATGTTCTGCTACCGCCGCTTCGGTCACAACGAGGGCGACGAGCCGAGCTTCACCCAGCCGCTGATGTACAAGACCATCCGCGGCCATCGCTCGACGCTGGAACTCTATGCCGAGAAGCTCGTCGCCGAAGGCGTGGTCAGCGCCGAGGAGGTCGAGGCTCAGAAGGCCGAGTTCCGCCAGAAGCTTGACGTCGAATTCGAGGCGGGCGCCAGCTACAAGCCCAACAAGGCGGATTGGCTGGACGGCCGCTGGTCGCATCTGAAGCCGGCCGGCACGCAGGACGACGAGTTGCGCGGCCGCACGGGGGTCGATCTCGCCAAGCTGAAGGAGATCGGCGAGCGCATCACGCGCGTTCCGGAGGGGTTCCAGGTCCACAAGACCATCGGCCGGTTCCTCGACAACCGTCGCAAGATGATCGAGACCGGAGAGGGGATCGATTGGGCGACCGGCGAGGCCCTGGCCTTCGGTTCGCTTCTCGACGAAGGCAAGCCGGTCCGCCTGTCGGGCCAGGATTCGGAGCGCGGCACCTTCTCGCAGCGCCATTCGGTCCTGATCGATCAGGAGACCGAGGCTCGCTACATCCCGCTGAACAATGTTCGCGACGGCCAAGCCAATTACGAGGTCATCAATTCGATGCTCTCGGAAGTGGCTGTGCTCGGTTTCGAATATGGCTACTCGCTGGCCGAGCCCAATGCCCTGACCCTGTGGGAGGCGCAGTTCGGCGACTTCGCCAACGGCGCCCAGGTGGTGTTCGATCAGTTCGTCTCGGCCGGGGAGCGCAAGTGGTTGCGCCTGTCGGGTCTCGTCTGCCTGCTGCCGCACGGCTACGAGGGGCAGGGCCCCGAACATTCTTCGGCCCGGCTCGAGCGCTTCCTGCAGATGTGCGCCGAAGACAACATGCAGGTGGCCAACGTCACGACGCCGGCCAATTACTTCCACATCCTGCGCCGGCAGCTGAAGCGGGACATCCGCAAGCCGCTGATCCTGATGACGCCGAAGTCGTTGCTGCGTCACAAGCGGGCTACTTCGACGCTCGACGAGATGGCAGCGGGCTCGACCTTCCACCGTGTGTTGCGCGACGATGCGGAGCGGCTGGCCGAAGGACCGCGCCTGGCTGCGGACGACAAGATCCGCCGCGTCGTTCTCTGCACCGGCAAGGTCTACTACGACCTCTTCGACGATCGCGAGAAGCGCGGCATCGACGATGTCTATCTGATGCGCGTCGAGCAGCTCTATCCGTTTCCGCTGAAGACGCTGGTCAACGAATTGTCGCGCTTCCGCAATGCCGAAGTCGTCTGGTGCCAGGAGGAGCCTAAGAACATGGGCTCCTGGAACTTCGTCGATCCCTACATCGAGTGGGTGATGGATCAGGCCAAGATGGAGCGGAAGCGTCCACGCTACGCCGGCCGCCCAGCCGCGGCCGCGACCGCGACGGGCCTGATGTCGAAGCATCTGGCCCAGCTCAAGGCGTTCCTGGACGATGTCTTCGCGGCCTGACGGCCTTCGAAGCGCGACGAACACGAGGCCGCTCCCGCGATGGGAGCGGACGATCGATAGACGAGGGCGCTGCGGCGCCGGCAAGTAGGGCTGATCATTCCATGGCGACTGAGATTCGCGTTCCCACCCTTGGCGAATCGGTCAGCGAGGCCACGATCGGCCGCTGGTTCAAGAAGGCAGGCGACACCGTGAAAGCGGACGAGCCGATCTGCGAACTCGAGACCGACAAGGTCACCCTGGAAGTCAACGCTCCTGCCGCGGGTGTGCTCAGCGAAATCGCCGTGAAGGACGGCGAGACCGTCACTCCCGGTGCCTTGCTGGGCCAGATCTCGGCCGATGGCGCGGCCGCCGCTCCGAAGGCCGAGGGCAAGGCCGCGAATGCGAAGAAGGACGCCGCCAAGACTGTGCCGGCCCAGGCCGCCGCTCCCGCGGTCCAGGGTGTCGAGACCGGCGCAGGCTACGGCAATCATGCCGATCCGGCTCCCGCCACGGCCGGAGCCGCCTCCGGTGCCGGTACCGACATCAAGGTGCCGACGCTCGGCGAGTCGGTCAGCGAGGCCACGGTCGCGAAATGGTTCAAGAAGCCCGGCGACGCCGTGAAGGCCGATGAGCCCCTAGTCGAGCTCGAAACCGACAAGGTGACGCTCGAAGTCAACGCGCCGACCTCCGGCGTTCTCTCGGCCATCGGCGTCGAGACGGGCGCGACCGTGACGCCGGGCGCCGTGTTGGGCCAAATCGCGGCCTCCGGTGCAGCTCCCGTCAAGGCGGCGTCTCCGGCCGCCAACGGAGGCGCGGCTCCCGCCAAGACCGGCCCGACCTCCATGCCGCCGGCGCCCTCCGCCGCCAAGATGGCGACCGAGAAGGGGATCGACCTCGCCAGCGTCGCCGGATCGGGCAAGCGCGGTCAAGTGTTGAAGGGTGACGTTCTGTCGGCCGCACAGGCTCCGGCCCCGATGGCGGCGCGGCCCGCGCCTGCGCCGACCCCCGCTTCCGCGCCACGCCAGGCGCCGCCGCAGAGCGATGCCGAACGCGAAGAGCGCGTTCGCATGACGAAGCTGCGGCAGACGATCGCCCGCCGCCTCAAGGAGGCGCAGAACACCGCCGCCATGCTCACCACCTTCAACGAGGTGGATATGTCCGGCGTCATGGCGTTGCGGGCCAAGTACAAGGATATCTTTGAGAAGAAGCACGGCGCCAAGCTCGGCTTCATGGGCCTCTTCGTTAAGGCCGTGGTCGGCGCCTTGAAGGAGTTGCCGGCCGTCAATGCCGAGATCGACGGCACCGATCTGGTCTACAAGAATTACTACCACATCGGCATCGCGGTCGGCACCGAGAAGGGCCTTGTGGTTCCTGTGGTCCGGGATGCGGACGAACTCAGCCTCTCCGACATCGAGAAGACCATCGCGGGCTATGGCAAGAAGGCGCGCGACGGCCAGCTCAAGATGGAGGACATGACAGGTGGCACCTTCACCATCACCAACGGCGGCATCTACGGTTCGCTGATGTCGACGCCGATCCTCAA
>JAYVMK010000278.1:0-3596 GCA_043758995.1 Lichenibacterium sp.
GCAACTCGTCGAACTCGAAGCCGGCCTCCTCGCCATCGAGGCGGGGGACCATGACGGCGAGGTGATCAATGCGGTGTTCCGTGCCGTCCATTCCGTGAAGGGCGGGGCTGGGGCGTTCAACCTGACGGACCTCGTCCATTTCGCCCATACGTTCGAGAACGCCATGGATCTCGTGCGCGTCGGGCGTCTCGCCCCGTCGCCGTCGCTGGTCCGGGTCATGCTGCGCGCCGCCGATATCCTGGCCGATCTCGTCCGGGCCGCCCGCGCCGACACGCCCCACGACGCCTCCCGTGCTGCCGCGGTGGCGGCCGAACTGACCGCCTGCTGCGCCGAAGCCGCCCCCAAGGGCGGCACTGCCCCGGTCCCCGCCCCAGCGCCAGTGGCGGCAGCCCCTGTCGCCCCGGCGGGCGATGACGATTTCGAATTCGTCCCGCTGGCGATCGACCTGTCGGATTTCGGAGACCTCGCGCCGCCGCCGGTGCCGAACCGGTTCCGCATCGATTTCCGCCCGCGCCCCGAGCTCTACGCCAAGGGCAACGACACCGTCATCCTCCTGCGCGAACTGGCGCTTCTGGGGACGGTCGAGGTCACCTGTGATCTCTCCGAACTGCCGGGCCTCGCCGAAATGGAGCCCGAGAACGCCTATCTCGGCTGGTCCGTCACGCTCTCGACCGAGCGCGACGAGGCCGCGGTGCGCGAGATCTTCGATTTCGTCGAATGGGACAGCACCCTGACGGTCGAGGCTCTGCAGGACGACAGCCCGGCTGCCGAGGAGGAGTTCGTCTTCGAGGTCATCCCGATGCTGGAATTGCCCGACCTCGGCGAGCCCGATCCCGAGACCGCGGCTTCCGATCCCGTCGTGGTACCGCTGCGCCCCGCCAAATCCGCAGGGCCGGAGGCTTCCGTCCCCGCCGCGGCCGCTCCCGCCGATGCGGCCGCCGCCGAGCACCGCCCCGCCGCCCAGGCCTCGCCTACGATCCGCGTCGACCTCGACCGCGTGGACCGCCTGATCGATCTCGTGGGCGAACTGGTGATCAACCAGGCCATGTTGGCCGAGCGGGTCAACGAAGCGGGGTTGGCCCGCATGTCCCAGGTCGCCGTGGGGCTCGACGAGCTCGAGCAGCTGACGCGCGAGATCCAGGACAGCGTCATGGCGATCCGCGCCCAGCCGGTGAAATCGGTCTTCCAGCGCATGCCGCGGCTCGCCCGCGAAGTCGCCATGCAGGTCGGCAAGAGCGTGCGCCTCGTCACCGAGGGTGAGAACACCGAAGTCGACAAGACCGTGATCGAGCGGCTGTCGGATCCGCTGACCCACATGATCCGCAATGCCATCGATCATGGCCTCGAACGCCCCGAAAAGCGCCTCGCCGCCGGCAAGCCCGAAGAGGGTCTGGTGCGCCTCTCCGCACTGCACCGCTCCGGCCGCATCGTAATCGAGATTTCGGACGACGGCGCCGGCATCAACCGCGAACGCGTCCGCTCCATCGCGATCGAGAAGGGGCTCATTCCGCCCGACAGCAAACTCAGCGACGAGGAGACCGACAACCTCATCTTCCTGCCCGGCTTCTCCACCGCCGCCACCATCTCGGACATCTCGGGCCGCGGCGTCGGCATGGATGTGGTCAAGCGCTCCATTCAGGCGCTCGGAGGCCGCATCTCGATCACCTCGGTGCCGGGCAAGGGCTCGACCTTCACCATGAGCCTGCCGCTGACGCTGGCCGTGCTCGACGGGATGGTGGTGACGGTCGCCGGCCATACGCTGGTGATCCCGCTGACCGCGATCGTGGAGATCCTGCTGCCCAAGGCCACCGAGGTCCACGGATTCGGCGGCAGTGCGCGGGTCATCGGCGTGCGGAACGGCTTCATCCCGCTGGTCGACGTCGGGGAGGTCATGGGCTTTCGCGGACCGCTCGAGGACGCCCGCGCCGGTGTCGCGCTCCTGGTCGAAATCGAGGGCGGCGCCCGCTCGGCGCTCCTGGTTGATGCCATCCAGGGCCAGCGCCAGGTCGTCATCAAGAGCCTCGAATCCAACTACGGCCATGTCCCCGGCATCGCTGCCGCCACGATCCTCGGCGACGGACGCGTCGCCCTCATTCTCGACGTCGATACGGTCGCTGCCTCGGGCGCGCGCATCGGCAATCCCGACCTCACCCTCGCGCTCGCAGGCTGATCCGATGAACGAAGCTCAAAAGTCCGATGGCGCGGCCTCGCGCGAACTCATCTCCTTCCTGATCGGCACGCAGGAGTTCTGTGTCGACATCATGTCGGTGCGCGAGATCCGCGGCTGGACGCCCGCCACCCCGCTGCCCCACTCCCCCGGATATGTGCGCGGCGTCATCAACCTGCGCGGCGCCGTTCTGTCGATCGTCGATCTCGCGGCTCGCCTCGGCTTTCCCCCGACGGAGCCTTCGGCTCGTGCCGTCATCATCGTGGCCCAGGTCGGCCAGCAGGTGGTCGGCCTGCTCGTCGACGCCGTGACGGGGATCCTGACCGTCACCGCCGACACCGTGCAGCCCACGCCCGACGTCGCCTCCGACATGGCGCGCAGCTTCGTCACCGGCGTGCTCGCCGTCGACGGCCGCATGATCAGCCTCATCACCCTCGACCACGTCCTCCCCGCAGCCGAGCGGCAGGCCGCATGAGCTCTGCCCTGACTTCTCCCCGACCCAAGGCCGAGACGTCGCGGGCGCAGAGTATCGTCGAGGGAGAGTTCGTCTTCAGGGCGGAGGACTTCCGCCGGATCGCCGCGATGCTGCATTCCGATGCCGGCATCTTCCTGCCGGAAGCGAAGTCCACCCTGGTCTATTCGCGGCTGGTGAAACGGCTTCGCGTGCTCGGGATGGAGTCGTTCCGCGATTACTGCGCGTTTCTGGAAGAGAGCGGCGGGGCCGACGAACGCCAGATGATGATGGCGGCCTTGACCACCAACGTGACCCGGTTCTTTCGGGAGCCGCACCATTTCGAATATCTGAAGACCACGGTCCTGCCGCCGCTGCTCGACGCCGCCAGGCGGGGAGGGCGCGTGCGGATCTGGTCGGCGGGATGTTCCAAGGGGCACGAACCCTATTCAATGGCGATGACGGTGCTGTCGCTGATGCCCGAGGCCGCCGACCGGGATGTCCGCATCCTGGCGACCGACATCGACCCCAACGTGGTCGAGGAGGGCCGGGCAGGGCTCTACGACCGCGCCGCGCTCGAAGGCGTGCCGCCGGCCGAGTTCAAGCGTTTTCTCCGCCCGGAGGGCAAGGGAGGGCTTTTTTCCGTTAGCGACGACATGCGCCGGCTCGTGTCGTTCCGCGAGTTGAACCTCGTGGCACAATGGCCGATGGCCGGACAATTCGACGTCATCTTCTGCCGCAACGTGGTGATCTATTTCGACGAGGCCACCCAGGCCAAGATCTGGCAGCGCTATTCCGAGAAGCTCGTGGCCGGCGGAACGCTCTGCATCGGCCATTCGGAACGCCTGTCGGGGCCGGCGACGAGCCGCTTCACCAATGTCGGGATCACCATCTACAAGCACGTGTCGGGGAGGGCGGCATGAGGAAGAGCCGCGTCCTCGTGGTCGACGATTCGGCCAGCATGCGCCAGCTGATCTC
>JAYVMK010000279.1:0-8526 GCA_043758995.1 Lichenibacterium sp.
GTATGCAGGGCCAAGGCCAAGGTCAGGGCCAAGGCGGCAGTCAGGGTCAAGGACAAGGTGGCCAGGGACAAGGCCAACGCATGCAGGGCCAAGGCCAGGGGCAGCAGGGCGGTCAGGGTCAAGGCCGGCCGCAGCAGGGCCAGGGTCAGAGGCCCGGCGAGCCCTACCCGGGCGCCAACGAGGGTGGCGTTCCCGCGAACGCCATGGGGAATGGTCGTCAGCCCTAAAGGCTGACAAACGGATCGGGGGCGTCTCGGCGGCCCCGATCCACCGAGCCTGTCGCTGTCGCGCGTATCGGATCCGTGCCGTTCCGAAGTGTGCAAGGATGCGCTTCTTGCATTCTCTTCAGGTCAACCCGAGGGCCGATCCCCAGGCGGTTCGGGCGAGGCGACAGGAAACCGTGACCATGGACGACGTCGATCTCGCGCGGCTCCGCGTTAAATACACCGGCGGTTCGGGGGGCGAGATCCACGACCCGGCGTTCAGGCGGGTCGCCGAAACCCAGTTTGTCGGAGACCGGCGCACGTGGCCCTTTGCCGGCATGGCGACGTTCTGCGGCGCGCCGTTTCGTCCAGAGGCTCCGGATCTGCCTGATTTCGGCGGGTTACAGGCCGCTTTGGTCGGTGTGCCGATGGACCTCGGTGTCACCAATCGCGCAGGGGCTCGGCTTGGACCGCGCGCGGTCCGCTCCATCGAGCGCATCGGTCCTTACGAGCACGTCCTGCGTCGCGCGCCCTTGACCGAAATCCGCGTGGCCGACATCGGCGATGTTCCGATGCGGTCACGCTTCTCGCTTGAAGACTGCCATGCCGACATCGAGAGCTTCTTCGCCCGGATGGCCGGCGCTGGAGTGCTGCCTCTCGCGGTTGGGGGCGATCATTCGATCTCGGGCTCCATCCTCAAAGCCGTCGGAGCGAGCCGGCCGGTCGGCATGGTCCATATCGATGCCCATTGCGACACGTCGGGGCGCTACGAGGGCTCGAAGTTCCACCATGGCGGTCCCTTCCGGGAGGCCGTGTTGGCGGGCGTGCTTGATCCGCGTCGGACGATCCAGATCGGCATTCGCGGAGGCGCCGAATATCTGTGGGAGTTCTCCTACGACAGCGGCATGACGGTGATCCAAGCCGAGGAGGTGACAAGCCTCGGCCTGCCGGAGATCATCGCCATGGCACGGCGCGTCGTGGGCGATGGCCCGACCTATGTCTCTTTCGATGTCGACAGCCTCGATCCGGGCTTCGCTCCGGGGACCGGAACGCCCGAAGTCGGCGGGCTCACACCCCGCGAGGCGCTGGAGCTTCTGCGCGGCCTGGACGGGCTCGATATCGTCGGCGCCGATGTGGTCGAGGTCGCTCCGCAATACGATGCCACGACCAATACGGCCCAATGCGGGGCCCAGGTGCTCTTCACTCTGCTGAGCCTCGCTTCCGGCGCGATCGTCAGGCGCGGTTCAACGGCCTGACTGTGCCAAGCTTCACAGACCTGCAAGCGCCCGCGGTTCGACGCCGAATCGCAGGATCGCGCGGGTGCCGGTCTTGGTCTCGTCGTAGGTCATCGTGCCGTGAAGCTTGGAGGTCATGGCAGTGATGATGGTGCGTCCGATGCCGCTCGAGGCCGAACCGGACGCAGGTTGCGTCGGCGCTGTCTTGCCGACCCCGTCGTCCTCGACGACCAACCGATAATGCGCTTCGCCATCCGCTTCGAGCCTGACCCGAACCGGACCGGCGCCACTCGGATAAGCGTGTTTCAGGGCATTGATGACGAGTTCCGTGACGATCACGCCGATGGAGGCGGCACTGTCGGTGTCGATCGACACGGACACCGCCTCGAGCGACAAACGGCTCACGGCCGCCTCGCCCGGATCACGGAGTTCGTCGATCAGCGCCGCGAGATAGTTGTCGAGCGCGACGGTCGTGACGTCGTCCGACGTGTCGAGGCGACGATGCACCTGCGCGATGGCCATCACTCGGCGGTTGGCCTCCTGCAAAGCCGCCCGCGTCTCGGCCGAGGATGCGTTGGCCTGGAGATGAAGGAAGGCGGCCACGAGCTGTAGGCTGTTGCCGACGCGATGGTTCACCTCGCGCACCAGCACCTGCCGTTCGGCCGCGAGGGTCTCGAAACGGTCACGCGCCTCGACGATGGCGCGATCCGCCTGGTCCTTTTCGCGGCGCATCACGACACCCGCCACGGCGGAGCGCACCGCCGCTTCGAGCGCCTCGACGAACTTCCCCCCGGCATCCTTGACCACGTAATCCGTCGCGCCGGCCTTGAGCGCCGACACTGCGATACGGCTGTCACATTTACCGGTCACGATCACGGGCGGTGGATCGGTCAGGGCACGGATGGCACCCAGGATCGCGAGCCCGTCCCCGCCCATTATGGAGTGATCGAGCGCTACTGCGCTGAAGTCGCCGTCGACAATGCGGGCGAGACCCGCATCGCCACTGTCGACGATCTCGACCGCATGGCCGAGACGGCAGAACTGCCGCTGTACGTAGTGACCCAGGGACGGGTCATCGTCGATGTAGAGAAGGCGATGGCCTGCCGAGGACGTTGAAGCCCGTTCAGGCTCTCTCTCCATTGTGGGGTCATACGGCCGCGTCATCGACGCCCCGCCTCTTTCGAGTGGCTCGCTCACCCTCGGACCTGCTCGTAGACTTGGATCACGGGCAGGAACGGTCCCAGATTACGGATGGCTTAAGCATCTTTGATAAATCAGAGGTTTTGTAATGTAAATGTTGCAACCGGGATCGAGGTGGCCGGGACCCCATCTTTCTCATCGGTTTCGGAGAGCTCGACCGCAGGGGGCGTTTGACCGCCCATTGGTTTTCACCTGCTTCAAACCATCGACGCCACTTACGTCCAGCAAGTCGAGGCGGAGCAGATCGATGAACAGGCTGGTCGGCTCAGCCGCTGATCCGTGCAAGCGAGGCACGACCTTCCTCGATCATCTCGAACGTGACCCTTTGCGTCGACTCCCGTGGCTCGCTGCGGGGGCAGCGACCTCGTTCTCGCGACGGCGATGAAGAATGCGGTGCCGGTGACCAGGCCAAGCGGCAGACGACCATCGCCAGAAATCCCGCTTGCCCGAGACCGAAGCCGTCGGAACAGGACACGACCGTTGCGCTGATCGAGCTTGAGAGCGTCGTGAGTTACGAGACGCTGTGCAGTTGCAGCCTTGACACTGGGAGGGGCTGAGGCTAGTTCAAAGCCGCGCTTAGCACTCGCCTTCGGAGAGTGCTAACAGCTGCATCAGAATCAAGTTCTGCAGATGGTGGGCCGTATAGCACGGCCGCCCGAACTCATGAACAGGAAGGTCGCCATGAATTTCCGTCCCCTGCACGACCGTGTGGTCGTCAAGCGTCTCGAAGGCGAAGAGAAGACCAAGGGCGGCATTATCATCCCGGACACCGCCAAAGAGAAGCCCCAGGAAGGCGAAATCGTCGCCGTGGGCCCGGGCGGTCGTGACGAGAGCGGCAAGCTCACGCCCCTCGACGTGAAGGCCGGTGACAAGGTGCTGTTCGGCAAGTGGTCCGGAACCGAAGTCAAGATCGATGGTCAGGATCTCCTCATCATGAAGGAGAGCGACATCATGGGCGTGGTCGGCTGAGCTTTGTTCTCGGCGCGAACCGGCCAAGGCTGATCCGGGCCGGATCGTCTATCACCCTCATCACTGAACCAGGAGTTTAAATCCATGGCTGCCAAGGAAGTACGTTTCTCGTCCGACGCGCGCGCCAAAATGCTGCGCGGCGTCGACATCCTCGCCGATGCCGTCAAGGTCACGCTGGGCCCCAAGGGCCGCAACGTCGTGATCGATAAGTCCTTCGGCGCGCCCCGCATCACCAAGGACGGTGTGACGGTCGCCAAGGAAATCGAGCTCGAGGACAAGTTCGAGAACATGGGCGCCCAGATGGTGCGCGAAGTGGCCTCGAAGACCAACGACAAGGCCGGTGACGGCACCACCACGGCGACAGTTCTCGCCCAGGCCATCGTCCGTGAAGGCGCCAAGTACGTCGCCGCCGGCATCAACCCGATGGATCTGAAGCGTGGCGTCGACCTTGCCGTCGAAGCCGCCATCAAGGACATCAAGGCTCGCGCCAAGAAGATCGCTTCGTCCGACGAAGTCGCCCAGGTCGGCACCATTTCGTCGAACGGCGACAAGTCGATCGGCGAGATGATCGCCCAGGCGATGCAGAAGGTCGGCAACGAGGGCGTCATCACCGTCGAAGAGGCCAAGACCTCCGAGACCGAGCTCGACGTCGTCGAGGGCATGCAGTTCGACCGCGGCTACCTCTCGCCCTACTTCATCACCAATGCCGAGAAGATGGTCGCCGAGCTCGACGACCCCTACATCCTGATCCACGAGAAGAAGCTGTCCTCGCTCCAGGCGATGCTGCCGGTTCTCGAGGCCGTGGTGCAGACCGGCAAGCCGCTGGTGATCGTGGCCGAGGACGTCGAGGGCGAGGCGCTTGCCACCCTCGTGGTCAACAAGCTGCGCGGTGGCCTCAAGGTCGCCGCCGTGAAGGCTCCTGGCTTCGGCGATCGCCGCAAGGCCATGCTCGAGGACATCGCGATCCTCACGCAGGGCCAGATGATCTCCGAGGAACTCGGCATCAAGCTCGAGTCGGTGACCCTCCAGATGCTCGGCCGCGCCAAGCGGATCCGCATCGACAAGGAGAACACCACGATCATCGACGGTGCCGGTCAGAAGGCCGACATCGACGCCCGGATCGCCCAGATCAAGGCGCAGATCGAGGAGACCACCTCGGACTACGATCGTGAGAAGCTCCAGGAGCGCCTGGCCAAGCTCGCGGGCGGCGTCGCGGTGATCCGCGTCGGCGGCTCGACGGAAGTCGAAGTCAAGGAGAAGAAGGACCGCGTCGACGACGCCCTCAACGCCACCCGCGCGGCTGTCGAAGAAGGCATCGTTCCCGGCGGCGGCACGGCTCTCCTGCGCGCCAAGAAGGCCGTGCTGGCGCTGAAGAGCGACATTCCGGACGTGCAGTCGGGCATCAATCTCGTCGCCAAGGCGCTCGAGGCCCCGATCCGTCAGATCGTCGAGAACGCCGGCGTGGAAGGCTCCACGGTGATCTTCAAGATCGGCGAGAACCCTTCCGAGACCTTCGGCTTCAACGCCCAGACGGAAGAGTATGTCGACATGATACAGGCCGGTATCGTTGACCCCGCCAAGGTCGTCCGTACCGCCCTTCAGGATGCGGCTTCGGTCGCTGGTCTGCTGATCACCACCGAGGCGATGGTCGCGGAACTGCCGAGGGACAAGCCTTCGATGCCGATGGGCGGCGGCGGCGGCGGCATGGGCGGCATGGACTTCTAAGACGTCCAGCTCCTTAGTCTTCCAAGCCTAGATGCGACACCCCCGGGAGCGATCCCGGGGGTGTCGTCTTTAGAAACGGCCCGTTATTGAGATGACGGCGCGCGCGCCGCCGACTCACCTCGCCTTGTCGCTTCTGAGCCTCTCGGCTACCGTCCCGCCGCATCCGACCAAGGGGACCCATGCGCGTTCTGGGCATCGAGACGACCTGTGACGAATCCGCCGCCAGCGTCGTGGCTCTGCGCGAGGGCGGGGGCGGCGAGATCCTGTCGAACGAGGTCATGAGCCAGATCGCCGACCACGCGGCGTTCGGCGGCGTCGTCCCGGAAATCGCGGCGCGCGCTCATGTGGAAGTCATCGACCGTCTCGTGGAGCGCGCGCTCGACCGTGCCAAAATGCGGCTCCAAGACCTCGACGGTATCGCGGCGGCGGCTGGCCCCGGCCTCATCGGCGGCGTCATGGTGGGACTGACGACCGGCAAGGCTCTGGCGCTGGCGCTGCGGAAGCCGCTGATCGCTGTGAACCACCTCGAAGGTCATGCCCTGACGGCACGGCTGACCGACAATGTCCCGTTCCCCTACCTTCTGCTCCTCGTCTCCGGCGGTCATACGCAACTGATCGCGGTACGAGGCATCGGCGATTACCGCCGTCTCGGCACCACGGTCGACGATGCTGTGGGCGAGGCTTTCGACAAGACCGCCAAACTGCTCGGCCTCCCCTATCCGGGCGGCCCCTCTGTCGAGCGGGCCGCCAGCACCGGCGATGCGGAGCGGTTCTCTCTGCCGCGTCCCATGCTGGGCCGGGCCAAGCCAGACTTCTCGCTCTCGGGCCTGAAGACCGCGGTGCGGCTCGAGGCCGAACGCGCCGCGCCCTTGACGTCGAAAGATGTCTCGGACCTCTGCGCCGCCTTCCAGGCCGCTGCCGTCGATGTCCTCATCGATCGGACTCGGGCCGCGCTACGGGTGTTCCGCGACGTGGCCGGCCGGCCGAATGCCCTCGTGGTAGCGGGCGGCGTCGCGTCGAACCTGTCGGTGCGGAGCGCCTTCGTGCGCTTCGCCGGCGAGAGTGGCATGCGTCTCGTCCTGCCTCCTGCGATCCTCTGCACCGACAATGGCGCCATGATCGCATGGGCGGGGATCGAGCGGCTGCAACTCGGCCTCGTCGACGACCTCACGGCGCCCCCAAGACCGCGTTGGCCGCTCGATCCGACGGCCGAGCGCACCGGCGGCGGCCGAGCCTGATGCCCTTCGAGCGGATCGCGGTCCTGGGTGCCGGCGCCTGGGGCACGGCCCTCGCCAATGTGGCGGCTCGCCCCGGCCGCCGCGTGACGCTCTGGTCGCGCGATGCCGCTCTCGCCGCCGAGATGGCGACGCAGCGCGAGAACCGGCGCTCGCTGCCCGGCGTGGCGCTGGCCGACGGCGTTGTGCCGGTGGCGGACCACGACGACCTTGCGGCGGCGAATCTCATCCTCCTCGTCGTGCCGGCGCAATTTCTGCGCGCAACCCTCGAAGGCCTGCCGGCTCTGCGCGACGGCGTTCCGGTGGTGCTCTGCGCCAAAGGAATCGAATCCGCCAGCGGCCTCTTCATGAGCGACGTGGTCGAGCATGTGCGGCCGGGCCATCTCGTCGCCGCCCTGTCCGGACCGAGCTTCGCCGCCGATGTCGGCCGCGGCCGTCCGACCGCCGTGACGCTGGCGGCACGGGATGGAGATCTCGCGCGGGTGCTCGCCGGGGCTCTCGGACGACCCGGCTTCCGCCTCTACCACACGGATGACCTCACGGGCGTCGAGATCGGAGGCGCGGCCAAGAACGTGCTCGCCATCGCCTGCGGAGTGGCGGCCGGGATGGATCTCGGCGCCAGTGCGGCGGCGGCGCTGATCGCCCGAGGTTTCGCCGAACTCGGCCGCTTCGGCCGGGCCTACGGGGCAAGGGCCGAGACGCTGATGGGTCTGTCGGGCCTCGGCGACCTTGTGCTCACCTGCTCCTCGACGCAGTCGCGTAATTTCGCCTTCGGCCGCGCCTTGGGCACCGGCGCTTCGCCGGGAGAGGCCGGGGCGACGCGTCTCGCCGAGGGTGCCGCGACGGCGCCGGTGCTCTGCCGCCTGGCCCGCGCGCACGGCATCGATATGCCGGTCGCCGAAGCCGTGGCGGCGCTTCTGGCCGGGGACACGACACCCGGCGAGGCGCTCGACGCGCTGCTGTCGCGCCCATCCCGCTCAGAGGCCGGCGACTGAGCCAGGCCGAGTCCATCGAACCGGAGACGCGAGACATGGCGCATTGGCTGCTGAAGAGCGAACCGGCGAAATGGTCCTTCGACCAACAGATCGAGGCCGGTGCGGCCGGCACGTTCTGGAACGGCGTCCGCAACCACGTGGCCAAGCAATATCTCATGGCCATGGTGGTGGGCGAGCAGTGCTTCTTCTACCATTCCAACCATGGCAAGGCCATCGTCGGCATCGTCGAGGTGATCAAGCCCTACTATCCCGACCACACGGACGAGAGCGGCAAGTTCGGCATGGTCGACGTGAAGGCCGTGCGCGAGATCGCGCCGGTGACGCTCGAGTCCATCAAGGCCGAGCCGCGTCTGGCCGACATGATCCTGGTCAAGAACTCGCGCCTCTCGGTCCAGCCCGTTACCGATGCCGAATGGGCCATCGTGTTGGAGATGTCGGGATCGTGAGGGCACGCTGTCGTGTCGTCGCGGGATGATGCATGGTTCACACGCACCCGTTGCATCGTTGCGACTCCGAGACACAGGGGGATGACCCGTGCGGTACGAGGTGACTTCCACCCGATCGCGACCCGATCTCGCGGAGGTCACGGGTCGTTGGCGCTGGGAGCAGTTCTTTGCAGGACGCGGCCGCAGCCTGGAATCGGTGCTCGACGAACGGCCGGACCTCGGCCCTTGGTTGGCGGGCGTCTATGTGATGCCTGCCTTCCGGGGGCAGGGCCATGCGACCCGCCTGGTCCTGGTGGTCGAAGACTTGGCAAGAGAAACCGCGATCCCAACTCTCTGGCTCTACACCCGTACCGCAGAGCCGCTTTACAGCCGCTGCGGCTGGAATGTCGTCGAGCGCTTCTCGATCAATGAGAAGACCTACGACCTGATGCAACGCAAGCCGAGCGGTCCGCACCATGTCGCTGAACGCTCCGCGCTCCCTATTGTGAGGACTGACGGATGAGCGACCTTCTTCTCTA
>JAYVMK010000280.1:0-9504 GCA_043758995.1 Lichenibacterium sp.
GCTGGAGTTGGGGCGCTGCGAGTTCATTCTACGCCGGGAGAACATCATCGCGCTCGGCAACTCCGGCACCGGCAAGACCCATGTCGCTCTGGCTCTCGGACTGGCGGCTTGCCAGAAGGGCTTCACCGTGGCGTTCACCACCGCGGCGTCCCTGGTGACGCAACTGATGGAGGCACGTGACGAGCGGCGCCTCCTTAAACTCCAGCGTGACCTTCAAGCCATGAAGCTGCTGATCGTCGACGAGCTTGGCTACGTGCCGCTCTCGTCCACCGGAGCGGAGCTTCTCTTCGAGACGTTCTCGCAACGCTACGAGCGGGGTTCGACCATCATCACATCGAACCTACCTTTCGAGGACTGGACATCGGTTCTGGGATCGGAACGGCTCACCGGCGCCCTGCTCGACAGGCTCACCCACCACGTCAGCATTCTGACCATGAATGGCGACAGCTATCGCCTCAAGCAGTCGGTCGGCCGGCGCAGGACATCGGCCAGGACGGAGCAAAACCAGGCCACCGCCGAGATCGTCAATCCCGACACCGGCGAGATCAAGGCCTCCTGATCCAAACCCGAGGCAGAACCAATGGCCTGCTTTTGCTCCGCCCCGCTGGCCTGAAATAAGACCGGCGTTGACACGATTAGGCGAATGAAGGAAGGCGACCTCCGCGCGAGACTGCTGAAATGGTCAATGGAGTTGGCGACGAAATGGGGACCGGTTGTTCGGTCCGGTCCCCTCGCCATCATGTCGCGCGATCACCCAACCGCGCTGCTCTGACGTGGTCGAGCGTGGGGGCCACATGGGTAACGGTTTTTTGCTGGCGATCGAGGCCAAGTTCGTTGCTGCGGAGTCCTGCTTGGCCTCGCTCTTCACGGCCACGAAGCGCATCGTGGGGCGCTGGGCGGCTTCGCAGATCGCCTCGGCCTGGGCGGCATCGTTCTTCTGACGCTTCACAAACGGTTTCACATAGGCCGGCGCGATCAGCTTGACGGTGTGGAGTGGCCGTTGCCCTGGGCCACGACGTCGGTGACGGAGATTAACGGCGCCTACGCGGCGCCGACCTGTCCGTTTCGGACGAGGCATAGACGCCATGCCTGCTCCTCAGATCGCTCCTGCCCGGATCGGCGTAGGTCTGGACTAGCCTGCGGCCTTGTAGGGTTGGATCAAGCTGGCTCGGTCATCGGTGGTGGCTCCAGGCGTCACCGGTCGTCGAAAGGGTGCTGCACCGGCACTGCCTTCATGCCCGGGCCACGATCCATGGCGCCGCGACTAAAGGAATCTTCGGGGGGCTTCAGCGTGGTGCTGAGACCCGGTGCCGAGGCGCGCCTCGGCCCGGCCCTAACAGCCATGAGGACATTCTCCATTGGCGCGTCCTGGGGCGGCACCCGCAGCCTCCTGGTGCCTGTGGCGGTGAGGGGCGACCGCACAGCCATCCCCTTGACCCACGACGGGACGGTGCTTCGTATCGGCGTCGAGATCGAAGACCCCGACGACCTTAAAGCTGACCTTGACGCCCTATTGGCAGCGTTGGGCTGACGCGCCGCGGCATGCTCTGATTGTGAACAGGCGTGGAATTCTTGGCTCGGGCGCGAATTCGGTGCTGATCGGCAGTCGCGTTCAGCCTGGCCGGATCGTCCGAGCGCGCAGGAGGCGATCTTGCCACGACTCTGCATCTGACGTCGGGTGAGCTTCGGCTTGGTCACCCGTCGCAGTGAGGTTCGGGGTCGACCGAACGCTCGACCTGGACGCGGTCCGCGGTCGGATGGTGATGCTGGCGGCTGACGCGACGTGCCGACCGCTGAGCCGAACGCGGTTTGACCGCCGATGGACACCTGGCGGCGGGTGGGTTCACCTCCGCCCCTCCCACACGTGCCTGTCCGTGACCTGCTCGTCCGGGAGGGCGGCGACGTTGCGGGCTCGGCCGAGACGTCGATCAAGATAGATGTGGTGCGGCGGTCAGGCTATCCGTTGTTGGTCCATCTTCGATCATCGTCGACCCGGCCAGAACCGGCCCGTCTTCGGTTTCGTCGACCGAGATGCCAGGCGCGACGACGTCGCCCCCGCGTGAACGATCCCGGTTGGCCACAGGCAACCGATCCTGTACGGACGGGAGCCGCCCCTCGCGACCAGCGGGGCTGCCGCAGGCGAGGCATGATGAAGAGCGCGGTCCAGGCTTCTCCCGACCTTGGGCGCGCCGGTCATGCCGAGCTCGTGCTCGCGGCTACCATCCTCGCGTCCAGCCTGTCCTTCATCGACGGTTCAGTGATCAACGTCGGGCTTCCCGCGATCGGCAGGGCGTTCGCCGGTGGGCCTGCCGGCGTGGGGTGGGTCATCGACGCCTACCTCCTGCCGCTCAGCGCGCTCGTCTTGCTGGGAGGCGCCTTGGGTGACCGGTTCGGCCGGCGGCGGATCTTCGCCTTTGGGATCGGCCTCTTCGGACTGTCTTCCGCGGCCTGTGCGGCGGCACCGAGCCTGGAGGTCCTGATCGTCGGCCGCGTCGCGCAGGGCCTGGGGTCCGCCATGCTCATGCCGAACAGCCTGGCGATCCTGAGCGACGCCTTCGAAGGCCCGGCGCGCGGACGCGCGATCGGCGCCTGGGCCGCGATCGGGGCCGCCGCGTCCGGCATCGGCCCCGTACTGGGCGGCTTGCTCGTCGGTGCCGTCGGATGGCGGTCGATCTTCCTCGTCAACCTTCCGGTCGCGGCGGCGGCCCTGCTCCTGACCCGCTTCGTCCGCGTGACGCCCGTCGACCTGTCGAGGGCGATCGACTGGGTCGGCGGGCTCCTTGCCACGACCGGCCTCTGCCTGCTGACGTTCGCCCTCGTGCTCGGGTCGGGTGCGTCGGGCTGGACGGGTCCTTCTCCGTGGGTCCTTGGCGCGGGCGCCGTCACGCTCGTCGGCTTCTGCTCGTGGGAGGGTGCCAAGGGCGACGCCGCCATGATGCCGCTCCGCCTCTTCGGTGCGCGAACCTTCGTCGCCCTGACCGTCCTCACGCTGTTGCTGTACGGCGCGCTGGGCGCCCTCTTCGTGCTGTTGCCATTCGCCATGATGCGAGCGGAGGGCGTCTCCCCCGTCTCCGCCGGCGCCTCGCTCCTGCCCGTCACGGTCCTGCTGGCGACCCTGTCCTCGCCCTTCGGCGAGGTGGCGGTTCGGTTCGGTGCGCGCCCTCTGCTGGCGGCGGGCGCCGCAACCGTGGCCGTCGGGCTGCTGCTGCTGCTGCCGCTCGAAGCGGGATCCCCCTACTGGACGGGACTGCTTCCGGCCCTGGCCGTCATCGGGGTCGGTCTGGCCGCTGCGGTCGCGCCGCTCACGACCGCCGTGCTGGCCTCCGTCGATCCCCGCCTCGCCGGCACCGCCTCGGGGTTCAACAACGCGGTGGCGAGGACCGGGGGCCTGATCGCGACGGCCTGCCTCGGGAACGCGCTCGCCGCCGGTGGCGGGCACCTGGTCGAGATCGCTCATCGCGTCGCCGCGTGGGCCGCGGCCGCGTGCCTTCTCGCCGCCGGAAGCGCCTTGCTGCTGCCCACCCAGGCTGGGCGGCGAGGCGGCGCGTCCTGAGCGTTCCCCCATCCACACGGGTTCCGTCGGCGTCGGTCTGCTCCCGTCCGGCTCCGGAGGCCAAGCTCTTCCGTACGACGCGTTCGCGCGCCGGTGCGCGGGCCGCCTCGGCCCCCGCGGCAACCGTCGGAGCGATTACATGACGACTCCCCCTTCGACGCGCGTTGCAGCCGGAGCCGAACGGTCTCGGATGCGCTCGGTCATCCCGCACGTTGACGACCTCGGCGCGAGCCACGGGGCCAACGCCGCCTACCTCGACCTCGCGGCACGGGGGCTCGTGACCTGCGGCTCCGTCATGGTCCCCGGGGGCTGGTTCCGCGAGATCGCGACGGCGGCGTCCCGCGACCCCTCCCTCGACATCGGCGTACACCTGACGCTGACAAGCGAATGGGACGCCTGTCGGTGGGCACCGATCTCGACGGTCAGCCGGGCGTCGGGGCTGATCGACGGGGACGGCTACCTCTGGCGTGACGTGGCGAGCCTGCGTCGTCACCTGGTCCCCGAAGCCGCCGAGGTCGAGATGCGGGCGCAGATCGAGCGGTCCTTCGCTGCGGGTATCTCCCCGACGCACCTCGACGCCCACATGGCTGCGGCGATGTCGCCCGAGCTTCTAGACGCCCACGTGCGCCTCGCGGAGGAGTTCGGCCTCGCGCCCATCCTCCCGAGGTCCATAGGCTGGGCTCCCGACCAGGGGCGCTACGACGCGTGCGTCAGAGCCCTGGACGAAGCCGGTGCCCCGGTGGTCGACCATTGCCTTGGGACGCTGGCGGTCGATCGGTACGGGCTCGAGCACGGGTGGAAATCGCTCGTCGCCGACCTGCCGCCGGGGCTGACGCACTTGGCGCTCCACTGCACGGTCCCGGGGGACTTCGCCGCGATGGCCCCGGCCCACGACGGCTGGCGCACCGGTGAGTACGCCCTGATCGCCGGCGGCCTCCTGCGCGATCTCTGGGCGGCCCACGACGTCGCGATCACTTCGACCCGCGACTTGCAGCTTCGATGGCTAGCCCACCTCGAGGCGCGTCGGAGGCATTCCCGTCCGAGTCCATGAGGCGCAGGTCGGTGTTGGATTGGCAACGGTCGCCCGTGTGCCGCCTCGCGCACTCTACGATGGCGACCATGGCATCCAGTAGCAGGTGCCGCCGACTGCTAGGTCGCACATCGCCTCCCACGTCTCGTCGAAGTCGGCGAGACGTCGTCGGTGTGCTCGGCGTGGCACCGGATCGGTGGTCGTTGCCGTTCCGGTGCCGCGACCGGGTTCTTCGGCATCTGGCATCCGAACGGTCCCTCGAGACTGTCACGCGACGCTACCCGGAACGGTGCGCCCTATGGGATCATACACGAGTCGCACGTTCATAAGGGTATGGCCGTAAGGAGAGACTGCCGTCATCGCCCGCATGGGCATCGGCTCGAGTGGAGAGTTGGACGTCGGTGTCACGAAGCCTCCCTGGGATGCCGCAGATCGCGCAGGTGCTGACGGATCCCGTCGTGACTGTCTCGGGACAGCCTGCGATCACGGCGACCAGCGCCTGGTCCGTTCCGGCCGCATGCCGTCCGGGATCCCTTTCACGCCTCTGGAGCGGTGGCCCGCGCCGTCGTCATGCCCCCCGGCCCACCGAGACGGGAAGGTACGGGCCGACGGGCCTCCAACCCAGGCGCCGTGCGTTCGTCGCACGTACCCTGCTGTTGGAACCGAGCGCCGCTCGCGGCCAGAGCCCCATCGCAGCCTCCGCTTCGGCGAGGTGCCAGACCTCCGTTCGGCCTTCGAACCCGAGCGAATGGCTGACCGCCGTCGCGACCTCCTTCAACGTGTTCTCGCCGTTTTCAGCGAAGTAGAAGCTTGCCGACGGGGCGTCGCGGACGACGAGTTCGTACAGCGAGGATAGATCGTCGATGAACACGTTCGACCACATGTTGAGGCCTGGGCCTATGTGCACGCCGGCACCACGCTCTCGCGACTTCGTCGTGAGCTTGGGAACCTGGTCGCTTTCGATCTTGAGGCCCTTGCCCGCACCATAGACCATGGTGGGGCAGACGACTGCGGTGCGGATGCCCTGGGTAACGCCCGCGATTCGAACGATGCGGTCGACCGCGATGCGATGCTGGCGGTGTGCCATCGGTGTGTAGGCGGCGTCGTCCGCGAACACGTCGTTGCTGGCGTACCGGCCCTCGGCATCGTCGCAGACGATGCTGGATCCGCTGGTGTGGACGAGCCCCTTGCCGGTACCGGCCAAGGTGGCCACAAGCGTCTGCACGCTCTCCATGTGGTCCGCGTCTCCGGCGTTGATCGTCGCGTCGGTCATCGTCGCGCCCCTCGCGAGAACGGGCGCGTCGTCGAGGTCGCCGAGCAGGACCTTGAGACCGCGCTGACGGAGTCGCGCCGCGGAATCCTCGCTCCTGGCGAGCGCGAGGACTTCGTGGCCGGTGTCGCGAAGGTGCTCCGACAGAGAACCTCCGATGTAGCCCGAGGCGCCAGTTAGGAAGATCTTCATATGCTGAATCCTATTCTTGGGATGTATTCGGTGCGTCGGTCGCCAGCCTCGGATCAATCCACACCCTCGACGATGAACACGTCGTAGTCGGCGCCGGCGTGTCGATGGGCGGCGGCGGCCTGATAACCCGGGCTGTCGTAAAAGGCCTTCGCCTCGGTGTTGGTCGGAAACCGCATGATGACGGCTCCCTCGATCGGATCACCTTCCAGCACTTCCTGGCGGCCGTACCCCGCGAGCATGGTCATGGGGTGGCCTGCGGCGGTGTGCGGGGCGAGTTCGGAGTAGACGTCCATCTCCGATTGGTTGGTCGTGCGTCGCTTAATGAAGACCATATACGCCGTCTTGTGGTCGCTCCTTCCATGGTTGGCTGCGAAGTGAGGTCGCCGACGTGGCGGAGGTTGAAACCGTCCATGCCCGGCGGACATACCGAACCGGCAGACGCGATGGCGACGGAGGCCGGGATGACGTCTCGAGCCGATCTAGGTGGCGACCTGAACTCTTCATACAGTATTGTCATCATGTTTAAAAGCGCACGAAGCGGGCTGCTCGCATGGCTGGTCGAGTAGTCCCGTTCTCCTCACCCAATCGTTTAGGTCATGCGACGTCCGATCTCGCTCGAGCGGCCCGGTCATCGACGACCTGCCTCGATGATCGGGACGGCGTCGGGCTTCCTCCTCCAGGCGCGTCAGCCTTTGACGGCGTGGGCCAGGCATCTGGCCAGGACGTCCGCATGGAACGGCTTCCGCAGGAAGAACAGTGCCCCCGCCTCTCGTGCCCGTCGTTCGAGGTGCACGTCGTCGCGGCCGCTCATCATGATGACTGGAGTGTCGGCGCCAAGCTCGGCGAGGCGCCGCTGGAGGCCGAACCCGTCCAGTCCGGGCATGTGGATGTCCGTGAGGACGCATGCGGATGCCTCGGCGTCTCCGGTGTCCAAAGCCTCCTCCGCCGATCGGTGGCCGAGACATCGGTAGCCCATCGACACGATCAGGCCGACGAGCGCCTTCCGCACGGAAGCGTCGTCGTCAATAACGCAGACGGTCGGCGCTCCGGGCAAGCTCGCTCCTTCGGGATGACTCGCAGCTTCGATCGCTCGAGGAGGCCGTCATGCGTCCTCCCGCATGACCTCGGGTGAGCGGGTCTCCAGTTGCTCAGCCAGCCTGACGAGACCGGCGAGCGTCCGGGTCCCCATCTTCCTCATCAACGCCGCTCGGTAGACCTTGACGGTGATCTCGCTCAGTCCGAGATCGCCTGCGATCTGCTTGTTCATCTTGCCGGCGGTCACTTGGCCCATGACCTGCCGTTCCCGTCGGGAGAGCGACCCGTAACGCGCTAGGACGTCGGAGTTGGTCGCCAGGATCCGTCGGCGACCGCGATCCAGATCCATCGCCCGTGCGACAGCGTCGAGAACCTGGCGAGGCTGGAAGGGCTTGGTCAGGAAGTCGATGGCCCCCGCCCTCATGCCCTGGACGGTGATTGGCACGTCGCCGTGCCCGCTGATGAGGATGACCGGCAAGTGCAGGTCGAGCGTGTTCATCTCCGACAGGAAATCCAGACCGCTTAGGCCTGGCAGCCTGACATCGAGTAGGAAGCACCCTGCCGGCACGTCTGCTCCCTCGGATAGGAAGGCATCCACCGAGTCGTAGGAGGCGGCTTCGAAGCCGCTCGCGGAGATCAGGTTGACGAGCGCCGACCGGACGGATCGATCGTCCTCGATGACATGGACCCGTTCGACGACCCTTCCTTCGTCGAGGGTGTGACCGACGGCGCACTCTCGCGGTCGTCTCGTCTCCGTCGGATGGGACGGAACAGACCTCCGTGGCCTGGCCGGGGCGGCCGTCGACTGCCGGTCTCGGCCAGAGGGGTCGCAGTTGCCAACGGACGAGTGCAAGTCTCCGGACATGGAACGGCGCTCTGCGTCGAACCGTGGGGAGGACGTTTGATCGGTCGTCGGACGGTCAGACCTTCCGCCAGCGGCGCTTGCCCCTTCGATGACCATGATGAACTCCATTAGCATGACCTATATCATGTATCTCTACGAGGATCGTTGCAACTTCCGCCGCCGGGAAGGGGAGATGCCGCGGGTGGATCCTCTTGGCGAGACCGCATCGAAACCCAGACCGCCGCCGCTCGGCTGCCGTCGCGGTCGCAATCGTCAGAGCTTCTCGAACGCGTCGATCGCGGCTGCTGCCGTGATGTGGGCGCTCGCCGGGTTCGCCCCGGTGACGATCCGCCCACTCGAGACCGAGAACGGCCCGAACGGTTCCGGTGGTGCCCCGTAGTCCGCCCCTGCCGACACCGCGCTCTCCTCGGTCGTCTTGACGCCGTCCTCGTGGATCCTGGACAGCACGCCGGCGAGTCGATCCCCCTCCGTGCTGAAGCCGGTCACCCGCTTGCCTGCGATGATCGAGGCGCCCGATCCCGCGTCGCGGACGCCTGGGAGGATGGCGCCGCCATGGCACACCGCGGCGACGACGCCGCCTCGCGCCCACACGTCCTCGGCGATCGTCTGCAGGGTGCGGGCCGTAGGGTAGTCGTAGACGCTCGCAAAGCCGGCGGAGGCGAAGAACATGCCGTAGTCGGCGCCGTCGAGATCGCTCGCCCTATGGACGCCGCTCTTTAGGAGGATGGTCAGGGGGTGGTCGGGGTCGCTCAGGACCTTGGCGTCGTCCTGGTCCAGGAACTGCTCGCTCAGCGAGTAGGCATCCACGACGAAGGAGCCCGTTTCGCTCGCAAGGTCGACATCAAAGCCCGCCTTGGTGAGTGCCTGATAGGGATGGGCGACCTCGGTGTAGAAGACGCCGTTGACCCTGCCGTCCGGATAGAACGGCGCGCTGTGGCTGGTCATCGCTATGATCGCCTTGCGCGGAACTGTCATTGCAGCGTTCGCTCCATGTTGATGAGGGGCCAGGCTGCAGTAGGTGAGCGCTTCGCTTCAGTCGCGCGATCTATACATGAGGATAGGTTTCGGGCCTCGATAGAGCCTGCACTTCGAGTATCTGATAGCGATGCTTCGTCGTCGTGCTGGGATCAGGTCGTCGGCGCGGTCGGCAAACGCACCGTGAATCGAGCCCCCCCTTCCGGAACGGCCTCGGCCGAGATGTCCCCGCCGTGCGCCTCGACAATCGTGCGGCAGATCGCGAGGCCTATCCCCATGCCGTCCGACTTGGTGGTGAAGAAGCTGTCGAAGAGCTTGCCGATGAGGTCGGGCGCTATCCCGGCCCCATTGTCCTCGATGCTCAGGTGGATGGCGTCAATCACCCTCCTCGTCCGGATCAGGATCCTCGGATCCTGGATGCCGACGAGGGCATGCAGCGCGTTGAGCATCAGATGGACGACGACCTGCTGGAGTTGGACGGCGTCCCCGAAGGTTTCCTGTGGGCCTGGATCCAGGTCGAGGGTCGCGAAGGTCTTCCGTTTCTCGAGTTGCGACCCAACCAGGGTCAGCGCCTCTGCGACGAC
>JAYVMK010000281.1:0-5773 GCA_043758995.1 Lichenibacterium sp.
GGTTTCGAAGTGGTCGAGCTCGAAACGGGCGATAGCGCCCTGTCCTACGTCATGGAACAGGCCGAGACCGTGGGGGCGGTCTTCTCCGACGTACAGATGCCGGGCGACACCGATGGCCTCGATCTTGCCGCCTACATCGCGACGAACTGGCCCGCCATCACCATCGTGCTGACCTCCGGCCATGTGCATCCGATGCACGAGCTTCCCGGCAACATCAAATTCGTCTCGAAACCCTGGATCCCGGAGGAGGTTCTGGCGGCCCTGATGGGGAGTGTCTGACACGTCTCGTGCGGCGCAGGTCCCGAAGCGCGAGCGACGGTCGGTCGTCTTCTTGCCACGCCGGGGTCCCAAGACCTCGACGGTGGGGATTACGAGCGGGTGACGGATGCCGGGACAGCGAAGCGTAGGGTCGACGTGGAGGCGGCTCGCCATGGCAGCGGCGGCCGGCTTAGGACTCTTATTCGGCGCCGCACCGGCGATGGCCGACTGGGATTACACCCAGTGGGGCATGACGGCCGCCGAGGTGAAGGCCGCCTCCGAAGGCGTCGCGCAGGACAATACCGATCGCTCTCTCGATGCCGACGGGCTGAAGGCCGAACTCGTTGCCCCGTTCCAGGGGGAGACCTTCGCCTTCAAGGCGGTGTTTCTGTTCGATGACGCCCACCGCCTGCGCTATGTCTCGCTCGGTTCGGAAGGTCAGGCTGCTTGCGCGGCAACCATGCAGCATCTCGCCATGCGCTACGGCACCCCGGAAGGCGTCGCCGACATGGTCGATGCCCGCACGATGCGCTGGGACGATGTGACGGACGACAACCTTGTCGTCTTCCTCGACCTCGGGCAGGGCCATTGCAGCGTGCAGTTTTCGAAGCTTCCGGCGACGCGGCCGAGCGGCAAGGGACTTTGACCCGCTCGGCCTGAGACTCAGCGCTTGATGCCGGCCCGCTTGTGCACGACTTCGGCCAGCGCCGACCAATCCTTGTCGCCGAGACCCTGGGCGACGCCTTCCTTCAGCGTGTCGCGGACCAGTTCCGCCGACGGGAGAGACGCGCCACGCGCCGCAGCGGCGTCGATGGCGAGGTTCACGTCCTTCAGCCCGAGCCGCAATTTGAACCCGGCCGGCTCGTAACTGCCCTTGGCGATATTGCCGCCGTAGCTCTTGTAGGCGGGGCTGGCGAAGAGCGTGTTGGTGACGATGTCGAGGAAATCGCCGCTCGA
This sequence comes from Lichenibacterium sp., assembly GCA_043758995.1. Classification (GTDB taxonomy): domain Bacteria; phylum Pseudomonadota; class Alphaproteobacteria; order Rhizobiales; family Beijerinckiaceae; genus Lichenihabitans. The sequence continues at coordinate 1,216 of JAYVMK010000281.1, forward strand.
CACGCCGTAGCTTTCGGTCAGTGACGTCGCTTCCGCCATGGCTTCGACCGCCAGCGCGATCATCATGTTGCCGGCGAGCTTGGCTGCATTGGCGCGCTGCGGTTCGGCGCCGAGCGGCCAGGTCTTGGTGCCCAGCACGTCGAACAGGGGCTGCACCCTGGCCATGGCTGCGGGATCACCGGCCGCCACGATATTGAGCTGCGCACTGGCCGCGGCCGGCGGCCGGCCGAAGACCGGGGCCGACACATAGGCTACGCCCGCCGCGCGATGGGCCGCGACCAGTTCTTCGACAAGCGCGATCGAGATCGTCGCCATCATAACATGGATCAGGCCCTTCGAAGCGCGGCCGAGCGCGCCCGAGGCGAGGATCACGTCCCGCACGGCGGCATCGTCGGCCAGCATGGTGAGCACGGCCTCGCTCGAGAAAGCCTCGGCGGGTGTTCCGACGGGCGTCGCACCCGCGATGGCCTTGGCGGCCTCGGGCGAGCGGTTCCACACCAGAACCTCGTGGCCGGCCTTGACCAGATTGGCCGCCATGGCACTGCCCATGCTGCCGAGACCGATGAATCCGATTTTCATGAAACGTCCTTTTCCTCAGGGACGGCATGGCGCCGGCCCGCATCATGCGTGCATAACGGCAGCGCGTGGAGGATGGATGCGCGGAGCGTCGCGCCGGCGTGGTTTTCGGCCGGATGGGCGGCCCGCGGCGTCGCCCCACCGGATAGGGAACGAGCATGCAGAACACCAAAGAGATCTGGAGCCTCGTCGAGGCCAAGCGCGACGCCTTCACGGGCTTGGCAGACCGCGTCTTCGACACGCCGGAGCTGAACTTCAGCGAGCATCGCTCGGCGGCCGAACATCTCGCCATGCTGCGGAACCAGGGGTTCAAGGTGACGGACGGAGTCGCCGGCATTCCCACGGCCCTGATGGGCGAGTGGGGTGAGGGCGGGCCGATCATCGCTATCATGGGCGAATACGACGCCCTTCCGGGTCTCAGCCAGGAGGCCGGGGTGGCCGAACATCGTCCGCTGCCGGGCAACGGCGTCGGGCACGGCTGCGGTCACAATCTTCTCGGCTCCGCGTCCCTGCTGGCCGCCACCGCCGTCAAGGACTGGCTCGCCGCCACGGGTTTGCCGGGTCGCGTGCGCTACTACGGCTGTCCCGCCGAGGAAGGCGGTTCCGGCAAGACCTACATGGTCCGAGGCGGCGCCTTCTCCGATGTGGATGCCGCCATCTGCTGGCATCCCTCCGCCTTCACGGGCGTCCGCGTCGCGGCATCGTTGGCCTGTATGGAAGCGGATTTCACCTTCCTCGGCCGCTCCGCGCACGCCGCCGCGGCACCCCACCTCGGCCGCTCGGCGCTCGACGCCGTCGAACTCATGAATGTCGGCGTCAACTACATGCGCGAGCATATGCCGTCGAGCTCACGCATCCATTATGCCCTGATCGATGCGGGCGGCATCGCCCCCAACGTCGTCCAGGCCAAGGCGACCGTGCGTTATCTCGTCCGCTCGCGCGAGCTGCGCGACCTCTTCGCCCGTGTGGTCAAGGTTTCGCAAGGCGCGGCCCTGATGACCGAGACCACGGTCGGGCACCGCATCTTCTCGGGCGACGCCAATCTCATCGGCAACGGGCCGTTGGAGGAGGTCATGGCGGCGGAGTTCCGGCACCTCGGGCCGCCGGCCTTCGACGAGGCCGACCGCGATTTCGCGGCGAAGATCCAGGCGACGCTGCGGCCTGACGATATCGCGGCTTCGTTCAAACGCGCCGGACAGCGTCCGCGCGAGGGTGCCTCGCTCGGCGACTGGCTGGTCGAGCGCGATCATTGGTCGGTCGACGATATCGGCTCGACCGACGTCGGATCGGTGAGCTGGGTCGTGCCGACGGTCCAGGCCGCCGGGACCACCTATGCGATCGGCACGCCGGGCCATTCCTGGCAGATGACCGCACAGGGCAAGTCGCCGGCCGCCCACAAGGGGATGGTCCATGTCGCCAAGGCCATGGCGGCGACCGCGATCGCGCTGATCCAGGACCCGGACGCGGTCGCGCGCGCCAAGGCCGATCACCGCGTGCGGGTCGGCCACACGCCCTTCGTGTCCCCCATCCCCGACGACGTCGAGCCGCCGCTGACGATGGCGGTCGGCCACTGACCGCTAACCGGCGTGGCGCCCCCACGCCGGTCTCTGTCGACTGTCAGCGTGCCGGCATCTGCAGATCGGTGGACATCGCGTGGACGGAGAGGTGATCGGGGCCGAGGCTTCGCTTCAGCCCTTCGAGATGCAGGTAGCCGGGGTCGAAGTTCCCCGTCTCCTTCAACGTCGCGAAGTCCAGGATCCGCAGCCATCGGCCCTTGATGTCGATCAGGCCCATGCTGCGGAGATCCGTCAGCGTGCGGTTGACATGGACGGTACTCAATCCGAGCACGTCGCCGATCTCGGCCTGTGTGAGCGGAAACGCGCAACCGTCGCCGACGCTGAGGCCGACCATCCGCAAACGCGTGAGAATCTCGCACAGCAGATGGGCTGTCTTTTCTTCGGCGGAGCGCCGCCCCAGACCGACTGACCATTCCGTCGCGATGGCGTTCTCGACGGATTGCAGCCACCAGAAAGCGTCTCGGATGGCCGTGTTCCTGTCCATCAGGTCCCGGATCAGCGCATGCGGGAGCACCACCATCTTGCAGGCGGTCAGGGCGCAGATCCCGGACTGGATCCGTTGCAGCAGAAGCCCATCGAGGTCGCAGACGTCGCCCGGCAGGCACAGGGCCGGGAACTGGCGACGACCATCGGTCAGAATATTGTAGCGCCCCGCCCAGCCCTCGACGACGATGTGAAAGCCGCTGGGCTGGTGACCCTGAGGCGCGATGTCGGCTCCCGCCACGAAACTCTGTGTCGCGCTGCACGCCTGGACGATCGAGGTCAGCTCTGGTTCCGACAACCGGGTCATCAGGCGCAAACGGGCGATCAGCGGATGTGTCATCGTCACCTGGGGACTTCGTTGTTCAAGGATGCCGGCTCAACCAGGGCGCCGATCAGCATCGGCCAGCCGGCGAGGCAGATGACCAGCGTCCGAATGTCCCGCCATGCGGCATTCTTCGGTCAGCTACCACAGAGTTAAGTCGAGTTTTAAAGTGTCATCTACCGTACGCCACGGCAGAGAGCTGGCCTTGTAACAAATGATATTCTAGCTTGCAGAGAAATGTGCTTCTCTGATGCAAATGAAAAGATGATGAAATCAATTTCGGTGAGGCACGTGTTTGGTCGATGACCATATTTCATTTTAAGATTAGATAATCAGGTAATTTAGCACTCCACCATGCTAGGTGTCCTGTGAATGCGTCCCACGATGAAAAGATTTGGGTCTTGGCACGATGATGCAGCTGGAGCGCTGCTCGAAGGTCCGGAGAAGTCGGTCAACGCAGTAGCGCGATGGCTCATCACTAAGCTGTTTCGCACCAGATAAAGGCCACACCTGTAACATGCGATAGGGACAGGCCATGCGATAAGGCTGAAACCCCTTGATCTGGCATTGGGGGTGAACCTGTCCTCTCGGCCGTCGACGGAAAGAGCCATGTCCGCTCCCCTCCAGGCCGATCTCCGCAATCGACTGCTCGCCTTGATGGCGGCGGAGGATTTTGCCCTTCTGGAGCGCCATCTCGAGCCGCTGGCTCAGAAGAAGAGCTTCGTCCTGGTCGAGGCGGATGGGTCGGTCGACCATGTCTATTTCCCCGAGACCAGCATCGGCTCCATCATCGCGACATCTCCTGAGGGGCTGGAAGTCGAGGCCGGCATCTTCGGCTTCGAAGGCGTCGGTCCTTTGCCGGCCGTCTTCGGCCTGGACCGCTCTCCTCATTGCGTGATGATCCAGGTGCCAGGCACGGCCTACCGCATCGAACGGACGGCCCTGGGTCGCGCCATGGAACGGAGCGGCTCCCTTCGCGACCTGCTTCTGCGCTTCGCCCACGTGCAGGGCGTGCAATCGAACTTTACCGCTCTGTCGAATGCGGTCCACCCGGTCGACGAGAGGCTCGCGCGCTGGCTGCTCATGGGTCACGACCGGACCTTCGGCAACGAACTCGCCCTCACTCACGAGTTTCTGGCCATCATGCTGGCGGTGCGCCGTCCCAGCGTCACGACCGCCCTGCATGTGTTGGAGGGCAACGGCTTCATCCGCGCCGAGCGAGGCTTCATCACGATCCGGAATCGCCGCGGGCTCGAGGAGTTCGCCCACGACGCCTACGGCCAGCCCGAGGAGGAATATCGTCGCCTGATCGGCCCGATGAACTGAGGGGCGGGGCGGTCCCGCGACAGGAGCAGATCGGCGAAATACGGCCCGGAGCGCTCTCGCTCTCGCCGACCATTTATGAAGCCGCGGCATCGGTGTCTTCTCGATCGGTCGTCTACTCACCCGTCCGGAGCAGGAGTAGCTTACAGGCATCGGCGCTTCCGCCCCTTCGACCGCAAGGACAGACCCTGATGGACATCAAGCGCAGCGGCTCGCAGCCCTCCGCCAAGGGCCCGGCGGATTGGTTCACGGGAACGGTCCGGATCGACCCGCTCAA
>JAYVMK010000282.1:0-4760 GCA_043758995.1 Lichenibacterium sp.
AGCGCGATGGCGCCGCCGTCGCGGTTGATCGCCTCGTCGCGCAGGCCAAGGTCCTTGGCGCAGGCGATAGCTTGGCTGGCGAAGGCCTCGTTGAGCTCCACCACGTCGATGGCCGAGGCCACGACGTCGCCGGCCCGCGCCAAAGCTTTGCGGCTCGCGCCGATCGGGCCCAGGCCCATCGTCTCCGGCTTGCAGCCCGAGATCGCGACCGAGCGAATGCGGGCCAGGACCGTCAGGCCGTGGCGCCCGGCGTAAGCGTCGGAGCAGACCAGGACCGCCGAGGCGCCGTCGGTCAGCGGCGAGGCCGTACCGGCCGTCACGGTCCCGTTCTGGTCGAAGGCGGGTTTCAGCCCCGCCAAGCCCTCGGCGCTGGTGTCGGGGCGGATGCAGCCGTCCTCGGCGACGGTGCCGGCCTTGGTGACGATGGGGACGATCTCGGCCGCGAGTCGGCCGTCGCTGCGGGCCGCGGCGGCCTTGCGCTGGCTCTCGACCGCGAAGGCCTCCTGGTCGACCCGGGTGATCTGATATTGCCGGGCGACATTCTCGGCCGTCTCGCCCATGCCCATGTAGGCGCCGGGACGCTCGGCCGCGAGACCCGGATTGGGTAGCGGATTGAAGCCGCCCATCGGCACGCGGCTCATGCTCTCGACGCCGGCGCAGATGAACACGTCTCCGGCCCCGAGCGCGATGGCGCCGGCCGCCATATGGATCGACTGCATCGAGGAGCCGCAGAAGCGGTTGACCGTGGCGCCGCCGACCGACAGCGGCAGACCGGCGAGAAGTCCGACCAGTCTCGCTGCATTGAGCCCCTGTTCGCCCTCCGGAAAGGCGCAGCCGAGGAACAGATCCTCGATGTCGTCCGGATTGATCCCCGATCGTTCGACGAGCGCCCGCACCACGGCAGCGGCGAGATCGTCGGGACGGACCCGGGCGAGACTTCCCTTCATGGCGGGCTGGAAGGGCGAGCGGGCATAGCCCGCGATGACGGCGCCTGGCATGGACCGGATCTCCCTCTGATGACCTATCGGGTCAGCGGTTGTCCTATACGTCAACCTGGGAGATGAATAGCCCGCGCCACGGTCCGGAGCAAGCCGGAGCCGGTCGATCGCGGCTCGAGGAGGACGCGTCTCTCCTTCAGAAGGAGGCCGACATCTTGCCCCAGAGCACTTCGCCCTGGCGGCGATTATCCGAAAACACCTCGTGCTGGTAGCGGATGTCGGCCGCGATGGTGGAAGTGACGTTGTAGCTCACAGCCGGCCCGATGGCGAAGACCTGCCCCTTGTTGCCGGGCCCCTGGTTCAGCGGATCGAAGGGCGCGAAGGCGCTGGTGGGCGCGATGCTGTTGACCTCGACGCCGTCGAGGCGGTCACCCGTGAATTGCTTGTAGTAATAGCCCTCAAGACCCAGCGCCAGCGCCGGACTGAAATGCTGCAGCGCCGCGAAGGTGACACTGAATTCATCGCCCGATGTGTAATGCGTGGCGCCGTTGGTCCCGTTGAATGCCAGATTGGTATTGAGGTCGAGTTCCAAACCCTGGGGGTTGAGGTAAGTCACCACGACTGCCGGCCGGTAGCTGAAGTAATTCAGGCCTGTGCTGGCGCCGAGCGGGTCGCTCCTGTCGTAGTCGCCGCTCGGAGCCGAGAACTCGGCCGGCGAGAGATTGACGTGGAGATAGGCGCTTGGAAGATCCCAGTGAAGGAACACCGGGATGACCGTGGTGTCGCCGAGGCCGCTGCGCGTCTCGCCGCTGCCCGCCACATGGCCGAGGATCGTCTCCTGGCCCTCCGCGCGCGCTCCCGCATAGTAGGTATAGGCCGAGATGCCGATCCGCGCATTGAGCCATGGCACGACATAGTCGGGCACGTAGGCGAAGCTCAGAACCTCGGCGACGGTGTTGGCCTGGAATTTGACCGGCGCCTGACCGTACGGACCTAAATTCACCTTGACCGGATTGCCGTTGCGGTCGTTCAGCCGGTTCGACAGGACCACGTTGGTGTCGGCGCGAAAATAGATCTCGCCGAGAGGCGGGGTAAACCCGCCCATGAGAGCGAGATAGCCGAGGTCGACGTGCGTCTGGCCGTTTTCCGTCGCGCGACCTGCCGTTCCGCCGAGTAGCAGCGCCGAAGCAGCCAGCACGGCGGAGGTGGACACGCCGGGCCTTCGATTCGGTCCGACACCGGCTCGCCGTCCGTCCTCTCCGATGCCTGCCGATGGGATCGTCTTCAACATTAGCGGACGGCCCGAGTTACCGAGGCGCTCAGATGTCTGAGCCTTTGAAGGCTCGATCTGACCTAAAAACAATCAATTTATAGTTAACGCGCTGTTGCGGACGAGACGGAGGACGCACAAGTCGGATGTCACGCCGGCTCGTCGGCCGGCGTGGCGGCCTCCGCGGATCCGCGCTAGATTGAGCGGCCTATCAGTCGACGGCCAGAGATGAGGGCCGAAGTCCCCGAGTGCGCAGTACGGTACCTTGACCCATTTCGCCGTCCTGACTCCGCCCTATGCGGGACATCTCAATCCGATGCTGGCCTTGTCGCGGACGCTCGTGGATCGCGGCCACCGCGTCACCTTCGTGGCCCAGGCCGAGGTCGGACCGAAGGTCGCGCGTCCCGGCATCGGCTTCGCTCCCGTGGGCCGCCTGAGCCATCCGCCCGGACGCTTGGCCCGCATGACCGCCCGGCTTGCCGGCACGACCGGCCTCCTTGGCATCTTCGGGGTCATCCGCGACATGGCGGAGACCACCGACATGCTCTGCCACGAGGTGCCGGGCGTCCTGCGAGAGATCCACGCCGGTGCCGTGATCGCGGATCAGACGGAACCCGCCGGCGGGCTCGTGGCACGCCACGTCGGGCTACCGCTGATCTCGGTCGCCAATGCCTTGCTGATCGACAGGGAGCCCGAGGTGCCGCCCGCTTTCGTGGGCTGGCGCTACGATCCGAGCTCGTGGGGCGTCCAACGCAATCTGGGGGGCTATCGTGTCGCCGACTGGATGATGAAGCCGCTGCTCGAGGTCATCGCGCGCTGGTCCCGCGCCTGGAGCCTGCCGGGGATCGAGACGCTCGAAGATTGCCTGTCGCCGACGCTGGAGATCAGCCAGAGCGTGGCGGGATTCGATTTCCCCAGAGCCGCTCCACCGCCCGCGCTGCATCAGTGCGGGCCTCTCCGCCTCCCGGAGACGCGACCTTGGAACGCGACGCCGGGACGGCCCAACGTCTTCTGTTCGCTGGGAACGCTCCAGGGTGCGCGGGTCGGCGTCTTCGAGGCGGTCGCCGCCGCCTGCGATCGTCAGGGGCTCGCCTTGACCATCGCGCATGGGGGCAAGCTCGAAGCCGAGAAGGGAGCAGGACTGCCGGGCAGCCCCCGCGTCGAGAGTTTCGTGCCGCAGCGTGCGGTTCTCGGCACGAGCGCCGCTGCCGTGTCTCATGGCGGCCTCAACACCGTGCTCGACGCGCTCGCGGCCGGCGTGCCGCTGGTCGTCGTGCCACTGGCCTTCGAGCAGGGCGCCATCGCGGCGCGGGTGGAGCGAAGCGGCGCCGGGATCGTGATCCCGCGTCGCCGTCTCACGGCGACGAGCGTCGCCGAAGCCCTCGGCAAGCTCCTGGCCGAGCCCTCCTATCGGGAACGTGCCGCAGCGTTGCGTGACGAGATCGCGGAAGCCGGAGGCGTCGAACGGGCCGCCGATCTCGTCGAGCGCGTCGCGCGACGCCGCCACTGAGGTACAACAGGTCGCCAAGCCCTCCTTGGACTACCTTGCTGAAACTGTCGGATAAAAGCACAGTGACCGAAGCCGCGCTCCTGGCACGGAACGGGGACGGTGTCGCCGCGAAGCGGCGACGGAAGGGGTCTATGGCGCGAAGCCACCCGCTCCAGCCCTCCGACCCGTCTCCACGCAGCCTTGCCGTGAGCCGACTGAGGCCGGTGCCCCGTGCAAAAAAACCGTGCAGGCTACAGGCAACCACAACCTGAAATATCATAAGCTATGGACAGCTTGCCCCGGGTTCATGCGACATAGGCCTCGGTTCCTCGGGGAACCAAGCCGGAGGTGCGCGTTTTGCCCAAGACAGTGAGGCCCGCACTGGGCTGGGGCGGCCGCCGGTACACAGCCGCCGGTGCCACAGGCCTGGTCGGGCCAACACTCGCCGTGCTGCGTCGCGCGATCACGACGGCAACACCTGACGCTGGATTGTCTGCGGCCTTCCAAGAGACCTGCTCATGAGCAACCCCCTCATCCGCAAGCTGGAACTCTTCGGCCCTCTGCCGGAGGATGATCGGCGTATGTTGGAGGAGGTGACGGCCCATCCCCGGACCGTCGCCGGGCGGCAGGACGTCATTCGCGAGGGCGAGTCGCCCGCCGTCGTCCAACTCGTCCTCTCCGGCATGGCCTGCCGTTACAAGGTCCTGCCCGACGGCAAGCGAGCGATCTTCGCCTACCTCGTGCCGGGCGATTTCTGCGACCTCAACATCTTCATCTTGAGATCGATGGACCATTGCATCGCGACCCTGTCGCCCTGCACCATGGCGACGATCCCGCGCCAACGCGTGCTGGATTGTCCGAGCGGCCCGCCATAGCGCGTGCGCTTTGGTGGGCGACGCTGGTCGACGAGGCGACGCTGCGGGAATGGCTCGTCAACATCGGCCAGCGCAATGCCGAGACCCGGATCGGACATCTGTTCTGCGAGCTCAACCTGCGCCTTCAATCCGTCGGCCTCGCGGATTCCGGTGAATTCGCATTGCCCATCACCCAGACCGAACTCGCC
>JAYVMK010000283.1:0-6156 GCA_043758995.1 Lichenibacterium sp.
GCTCGTCGAGTGGCAGCGTGCCGTGCTCCACCACGACCTGATCGGCCTCCTTCTCGATCCAGCGCCGGCCGTACTCGTCGAACAACCGCGCCACGATGCGGTTGCCGCGCCGCTCGAGCCTCTTCAGGCGCAGGTTCAAGGTCACGGTGGCGCCGGCGTCGCTGAGCGCCTTGAAATAGGCCGGAAAGCTCGTGCCGCCGACATCGGGCGCCAGCGTGCGTTCGGGCGTCACCACGTCGAGCACGGACCCGGTGCCGGCGATGAATTCGGCCGCCGTCATGCCGGGATGGGCGCCGTTGTCGTCGTAGAGCAGCACGGAGGCGGCAGGCCGCACGGCGCCCGACAGAACGTCCCAGCCCGTCGTGGCGAGTTCTGCGCCGGCGTCGAGGAAGTCGGTGTCGGGCAGCCCGCCCGTCGCCACCACGACGACGTCGGGCCCCTCCGCCAGGACGTCGTCGGCCTCGGCATAGGTGTCGAAGCGGAAGCGCACGCCGTGACGCTCGCATTCGCTCATCCGCCAGTCGACGATGCCCAGGATCTCGCGACGGCGCTTCAGCCCGGCGGCGAGTCGGATCTGGCCGCCGGGCTGGGATGCCGCCTCCAGCACCAGCACGTCGTGACCGCGCTCGCCCGCGACCCGCGCCGCCTCGAGCCCGCCGGGTCCCGCGCCGACCACGACGACGCGGCGGCGCGCACCGCGGCTCGGCGGCACCACATGCGGGACCGCAGCCTCGCGGCCCGTCGCGGCATTGTGGATGCAGACCGCCTGGCCGGAATAGATCGAATCGATGCAGTAGCCCATGCCGACGCAGGGGCGGATGCTGTGCTCTCGCCCCTCGGCGATCTTGCGGGCGATGTGCGGATCGGCGAGATGAGCGCGCGTCATGCCCACCATGTCGAGCTTGCCGCTGGCGATCGCGTGGCGCGCCGTGGCGACATCCTGGATGCGGGCGGCGTGAAAGGTCGGCAAGCGCGTGGCGGCCCGGACCTCGCCGGCGAAATCGAGGTGTGGCGCCGAGCGGGCGCCCATGCCTGGAATGACGTGGCTCAACCCTTCCTCGGTATCGATATGGCCGCGGATGACGTTGACGAAATCGATCAGGCCCGAGGCCTGCAGCCGCCCAGCGATGCCGAGCCCCTCCTCTCGCGTGATCCCGCCTTCCACGTCCTCGTCCGCTACGGCACGGACCCCGACGATGAACTCCGGCCCGACGCGGGCCCGGATGGCGCCGAGCACCTCGAGGCCGAAGCGCAGGCGGTTATCGAGGCTGCCGCCGTAGTCGTCGTCGCGCCGGTTGGTGAGCGGCGACCAGAACTGGTCGACGAGGTGGCCGTAGGCCTCGATCTCGATGCCGTCCAAGCCGGCCGCCTTCACGCGCTCGGCGGCAGCGGCATAGTCGGCCACCACGCGGGCGATGTCCCACTCCTCCATGGCCTTCGGGGAGGCGCGATGGGCGGGCTCGCGGATGCTCGACGGCGCCAGCACGGGGAGCCAATCGGCCTTGCCCCAGGAGGTGCGCCGGCCGAGATGGGTGATCTGGATCATCACGGCGGCGCCGTGGGCATGCACGTCGTCGGCGAGTTCGCCCAGCCAGCGCACCACCTCGTCTTTGTAGAGCAGGATATTGCCGAAGGCCTGCGGGCTGTCGGGCGCCACCACGGCCGAGCCACCGATCATCGTCAGCGCGATGCCGCCCTTGGCCTTTTCAGCGTGGTAGAGGCGGTAGCGCTCCTTCGGCATGCCCTCCTCAGTATAGGCGGGCTCGTGCGCGGTCGACAGAAGGCGGTTGCGCAATACGAGGTGCTTCAGCGCGAAGGGCTGGAGCAGCGGGTCGTTGGACATGAGCGCGTTTTCCTCGTCGTCAGATGCCGATATTCCAGCCGCTCAGCCCCGCAGGCGGGTTGAGCGGGTTCGGCCAATCTCAAAGCTCCTGCCGCGGGATGCGCTCGTGCCATTGGCGCGTCCGCACCAGCGTGTCGCCTTCGAAGGCCCGCAACTCGCTTTCGATGGTGAAATGCGTGGCGTCGCCGCGCATCACCGTCTCGGTCTCGATCCGGATGCGCCATCCGTCGCGGCCCATAGCGTATCGCTGGACGATGCGGGTCTCGGCCGAGAGCGGGTCTTGCCCGATCGTCAGGGTGCGGGTGAGGTCGTGCGACAGATCGGTGCCGATCGCATCGAAGCGGATCGCGCCCTCGCCGAAGAGACCTCCCTCGCCTTCCGTGACCACGGTCGCGGTGTCCTGGAGCAGATCGAAGGTGACGCGCCGCGCCGCCCGGCCCTGGGCAAGCGTGGTCGTCGGAGCGGCCGGTCCGTGGCGCGGCGGCGCGAAGACGACCTCAGGCTCGCCCCGCCCGGCCTCGCGCACCGGGAGCCTCAGCACACTCCGGCCGGTCTCGACCGTCAGCGTCGCGGGATCGCGTGACGGCCAGACCAGCGGCCAGTAGGCGGTCGACAGCGCCAGCCGCAGGCGATGGCCGGCTGGCACGCGGTGACCGCACATCTTCAGCACCACCCGCATCTGCGATGCCTCGCCTGGCACCATGGGCCTGGGCTCCTCCGAACCGTCGCGGTGGGCGAGGTTCAGGACCGCGTAGGACATCCGCAGCGATGACCCGTCCGGCGCCACGTCGCAGAGACGCACCGCCAGTTGAGCTTGCGGCAGGTCGGAGGACAGCGACAGCTCGACGACCGGGTTGCCGAGGATCTCGACAGCATCGGCCAGCGGCTCGGAATCGAAGCAGAGCGACAGCCCGTCGTCGACCCGCTGGTCGGTCGGGCGCTCGCCGGCGACGCCGGTGCCCATCCACTCGCCGCCGCCCGTGCCCGTCCAGGGCGGCGAGCGGAAGCTGAGCGCGCCCTGCTCCGCCGGGCCGTCGATAAGGCGCCCTGCCGCCAAGCCGAAAGGGCGGTCCTGGATCGCCGGGCTCGGCCAGCGCGTCTCGCCGACCCAGCGGCCCGTCGAGACGGTGCGCGTCACCGAAGGCGCCTGCCAGTCCTCGACGAAGGCGCGCATCTTCGGCTCCCGCTCGATTCCGTCTCCGCCGGCGCCTTTCAGGTGCAGGTCCCACCACCGGACGCACTCGCCGAGGAAGTCGATCGCCGGGCCGGGGCTGCCGTCCTGCGGGTAGATGTGAGCCCAGGGGCCGACGACGCCGAGGCGTGGCACCTTCAGGTTCTCGATCAGGCGCGGCACGGCGTCGGTATAGGCGTCGGCCCATCCACCGACGGCGAGAACGGGACATTGAATGGCGTCCCAGTCCTCGCAAATCGAGCCGTGACGCCAATAGACGTCGCGGCTCTGGTGGGCGACCCACAGCGCCGGCCAGAATGGCATGGCGTCGAGCCGCTCGAGCCAGCGCTCGCGCCAGTCGGGGCGGATCTCCGGGTCGGGTGGCCGGCCCTGGTAGGCCAGCATGATGGCGCCCCACCATAGATTATCGTTGAGGAGGCAGCCGCCCTTGAAGTGGATGTCGTCGCCGAAGCGGTCATCGGTGGAGCAGACCGTGACGATGGCCTTGAGCGCCGGTGGCCGTCGCGCCGCCACCTGAAGCGCGTTGAAGCCGCCCCAGCTCTTGCCCATCATGCCCACCGACCCGTCGCACCAGGACTGGGCGGCGATCCAGGCGATGACCTCCAGAGCGTCGTCCTGCTCCTGAACGAGATATTCGTCGTGGAGCAGGCCATCGGACTCGCCCGAGCCGCGCATGTCGACGCGCAGCGCCGCGAAGCCTGCGGCGGCGAAGAAGCCGTGCATCGGGTCGTCGCGGCCGCGGGTGCCGTCGCGCTTGCGGTAGGGAATGTACTCCAACACCGCCGGGACCGGCCGTGCCTCGCGGGGGCGCCACATTCGCGCGGCCAGGCGCGTGCCATCGGCGAGCGGGATCCATAGATTCTCGGTGATGTCGACGTCGTCGGTTCGGCTGTCGGTCACATGGCCTCCTCGAATCGTCGAAGACTTGCAGGATCGCGGCCTTTTCGGCGCCCGTCGAGCGCTTTTCGAAGCCGCTCCGTTGGCGCTGATGCAGTTTTCGAACCTCTCCACGTCACTCCGACCGAAGCGAAGCAACCCAACCGCGCGCTCATGATGAGCCGCTCCCGACAAACTGGCTCACCTCGGGGCTCACGTCGCGTGTAGGTTGCTTCGCTCCGCTTGCAATGACGGTGCGACGGTCCACGGCTGCGTCCACGAGACATTCCAGGCCTTTGCCTCATGCCTCGTAGAGGAATCGGGGCCTTCGATAGTAGCCGCGGCGTCGCATTTCGGACGGCGAAAGGTCGGGCGCGGTCGAGCCGGGGGCCGGCGGGCGAGGGATCCTGCCGGATCGGGCCCTGGAGAGTCGTGCATGAACCCTTCCGTCTTCATCACATGCGCGGTCACGGGCGCGGGCGACACGGCGGGGCGCAGCCCCCACGTTCCGGTCACGCCGAAACAGATCGCCGACGCCTGTATCGAGGCGGCGGGCGCCGGCGCGGCCATCGCTCATATCCACGTCCGGGACCCCGAGACCGGCCGCGCTTCCCGCGCCCTGCCGCTCTACCGCGAGGTCGTCGAACGCGTTCGCGAGTCCGGCACCGACGTGATCCTCAACCTCACCGCCGGCATGGGCGGCGACGTCGTGTTCGGCGCGGGCGAGACCCCGCTTCCGCTCGACCTTGAGGGCACCGACATGGTCGGCCCTTCCCAGCGGCTCGCCCATGTCGAGGACTTGCTGCCGGAGATTTGCACGCTCGATTGCGGCACGATGAATTTTTCGCTCGGCGATTACGTGATGACCAACACGCCGTCGACGCTGCGGGCGATGGCGCGAAAAGTCCAGGCGCTCGGCGTGCGCCCCGAATTGGAGGTGTTCGACACCGGCCACCTCGTTTTCATCAAGCGATTGCTGAAGGAAGGGCTGATCGACGCGCCCTGCATGATTCAATTGTGCTTAGGCATTCCCTACGGCGCGCCGGACGATCCCACGACCTTGATGGCGATGGTGCAAAACATGCCGCCGGGCGCCGTGTTCAGCGCCTTTTCGATCGGGCGCAACCAATTGCCCTATGCCGCGCTGGCGCCGATCGTCGGGGGCAACGTGCGCGTCGGGCTGGAGGACAACCTGTTCCTCGACAAAGGCGCGCTCGCCACCAACGCGCGACTGGTGGAACGCGCGGCGACGCTCGTCACCGCGATGGGCGGGCGCGTGCTGTCGCCCGCCGAGGTCCGCACGCGGCTCAATCTGCGCGCCAAGCGATCGACGGGGACACCATGACGACAAAACCATCGGTCGGCCTGGTCGGCGGCGGCGTGATCGGCGCGGGCTGGGCGGCCCGCTTCCTGCTGGAGGGGCATGACGTCGCCGTCTACGATCCCGATCCGGAATTGGCGCGCAAGCTCGATACCGTGATCGGCGCGGCGCGGCGCGCGCGCGCGAAGCTTCATCCGTCGCTGGCGACGAAAGAAGGTTCCCTGCGCCTCGCGCGCTCGCCCGAGGACGCCGTGGCAGGCGCGCGCTTCATCCAGGAAAGCCTGCCCGAGCGCGAAGACCTGAAAATCGCCGTGCTCGCCGCGATCGACCGCGCCGCGCCGGCCGAGGCGATCATCGCCTCCTCGACGTCCGGCCTGCTCCCCACGCGCCTGCAATCGGCCATGGCGCGCCCTGAGCGCTTCGTCGTCGGCCACCCCTTCAACCCCGTCTATCTCCTGCCGCTGGTCGAAGTTTGCGCAGGGGCGAAAACCTCGCCAGAGACCAAAGAGCGGGCGATGGCGCTTTATCGCTCCGTCGGCATGCGCCCGCTGCATGTGCGCAAGGAGATCGACGGCTTCATCGCGGATCGGCTGCTGGAGGCGCTGTGGCGCGAGGCGCTCTGGCTGGTCAAGGACGGCGTGGCGACCACCGAAGAGATCGACGACGCGGTGCGCTACGGCGCGGGCCTGCGCTGGTCGTTCATGGGCACGTTCCTCATTTACCGCATGGCGGGCGGCGAGGCGGGAATGCGCCATTTCCTCGCGCAATTCGGCCCCGCGCTGAAACTGCCCTGGACCAAGCTCGAAGCGCCGGAACTCACCCAGGCGCTGATCGACGCGGTGTCGGACCAATCCGACGCCCAGGCGGACGGCGCCTCGATCCGCGACCTCGAGCGCAAGCGCGACGATTGCCTGGTGGCGGTGT
>JAYVMK010000284.1:0-10775 GCA_043758995.1 Lichenibacterium sp.
CAAGGCGGAGCGGCGCTGCATATTGGTCGTGATAGATCTCGCGCACCTCCGCAGAGGTGATGAGGAACACGTCGCGGCGCGGCAGGCCCTTGCCGTCCCGCCATGCGTCATAGACGCGCTGCGTGATGCCCTCGTTGGTTCGTCCGCCGGGATCGAACTTGTTATCGACCTTGCCGCCCTCGCTCACCAGCACAAGCGACAGGTCGAGATCGAAGGGCGAGGCGGGCGCGGGTGCGGTGGACGCCATGGCGGGCTCCATAAAAAAGGCCCGCACGAGGCGGGCCGGGACGAAACTGGACGATGGTGACGGATCAGGCCGTCACTGCCGAGAACGCCGCGTCGACGTCAGCTGTCGTCTTGACCTTGCCAGACGCGATGTCGCCCGTGACCTGCGCCTCGGCGGCAAAACACGCCTGGACATGCGCCGTCACCGCCGAGGCGAGCCCGATTAGCGCCTTGGCGTCGAGCGTCACGAAGGCGCCGTTTGGCCCTTTCCACTGGATTGTAGCGGCCGGGTTGATCTGCGTCGTTGCCCATGCCCCGGTGATGAGAGCCTGGCTGGCGCGGTCGGTGGCGATCGGCGCTCCGTTCACTGTTATGCCGCCCGTCTCCTTCGCGTAGCGAGCCGCTGCGGCATAGGCATGGAGGTCGGGCACGACGGCCTCGCCAAAGACGAATTCCGTTCCGTCTGGCGCCGCCACGACCACCATGCCGGGGTAGGCCCCCGACACGTCCTGTCCGTCGTCGTGGGAGGCGAAAGCGAGCAGCGAGCCGTCCGCGTCCTTGGTGCATACGATTTGCATGGGTGGCCTCAGGACACGAGGGAGTTGCTGTTGCCCACCGTGCCGACGGCCGGGCTAGACGTGGTGGTGCCAATGCAGGACGTGCCGGAACGGACGACGTCTCCGCCGTTGAAGGCATAGAATACGAGGGTGTTGACCGAACCCGTCGTGTTGGTGGCGTCGATGAAGCTGCCACCGTTGCCGGCCTGGAAAGCCGTGCCGCAGTTGGTGGCCGAACAGCCGGATGCGGTAACACTGCTTGACGTCACGGCCGCGAAACCATTTGCGCAGTAGCTGACCGACGACGGCGCATTGTTGCTAATTCGTGAGCTTCCATTAGCGAGTTGGCCATATCCGGCGCAGCCCTGAGCGACGATCGACGCGCTGGTGTTGGGCACACAGGCGATATTCGAGCTGTTGATCGATTGGATGCCAGCGGCACTCGCGCTCAGACCGACGATCTGCCCGGCGACGAAGACGCTGCCGCCCTCCTCTGAGCTTAAGCCAATGGTCCCGCCTGATGTGAGGCACTGCCCGGAAACACCGAGCGAACCTGCCGTCACGACGATCTGTCGGCCGGCGCCGCCAAAAGCAGCGACGCGAGTGATGGTGCCGTTGGCGCCATTCAGCGACAGGAGGTCGCCCGCGCCGCTGGTGGTTGTCCCGTCTCCCGTGAAGAGGATGTCCTGGATGTTGCCGATCTTGCTGTAGCCGAAGAAGCCCGTTCCGCCCGTAAAGGAGAGTTCGGTTTGATAGTTCGCCCGCACGGCGGCGAGGTTGGCGGCGTGATCCGAGGCGCGCTGCGCGGCCGAATAGCCTGTCGTGGTGACGGCGCCGAGCCCGCCGGTGAGTGGCCGCCCCACAATGGAGACACGGCGGCCGTCTGAATGGTCGAAGGTGACGTTAGACGAGTAGATGAATTTGCCCGCGGCGCAGGCGAAGGTGACGGAGCCCGTCGAGGTGATCCGGTACTGGCTGAGCCAAGCAAAGGCGGTGGTGAGGTCCGGGAAGTCCGCTCCCGCGCCGCCGACTACTTTGGTGATCGCGGTCGTGATGAGAAGCGAGGCGAGGACGTCGGAGGGCGCAGTAAGTGATAGGAGGCGCGCGTTGCCGGCTCCATCGAACTCGACTTCGAACACTCCGCCCTTCTTCAGGTCGCCGATCCCGAGGGCTGAGCCATCGCTCTTGACAATCGTGGCTGCGCCAAGCCCGGCGTCAAGCTTCGGCGTCGTGGTCGCGTTGGCGTTGACCAGCGGGTTCTTGAGCACAACGAGACGCAGGCCCGGCTTGTACTCGACCACGGCCGGGGTTGGTGCCACCACGAGAGCATCGGCCGTGCCGGTGTCGGGCGCGTAGGTCGCCTGCCCGCGCTGGATGAGTTGCAGGATGGCGCCGAGCAGCATGGCGTCGTTGGTATTGTCCTCGACGACGATCGGCGTGACACCGTCGATCTTCTTGCCGTTGCCGCGGACGGCGGCGCGAAGTTGCCCAATCACACCGTTGAAGAAATCGGCCTGAAAGGCCGTGCCATCCTGGCTCACCGGCGTAGAGCAATCCTTGAACCACGTGTCGACGGTACCGAAGGCGCGATAGGACGCGACGCGGGTCGTGACCGCGTTGGGCGCGGCTGTGCCGGGGCCGAGAATGTCGGTCATGTCAGGGTGTGGTCCCGTAAATGATCTGCTTGTGCGCCCCGACGATGCGGGCGAGGAGGCACTGCAGGCCGGTGAGATCGGGCGGACAGATGATCTGCTGACCGGCGAGCATACGGCCGGCAAGCGAAGGAGTGAGGGCCCCGCCCGAATAGGCCGTACTGCCGGACAGACTGACCGAGATGTACATCTGCGCCGCGGCAAGCCCCTGCCCGGCCGTGCCACAGCCGGCCATGGCGGCGCCGTTGCCGGCCCGCACGCCACAAGCGTCGTAGAGATCGACGCAGGTGATGGACCAGCCGGCACGAGCGCAGACGGCCGAGTAATATTCGCAGCGCGTGCCGCCCAGCGCCGCCACCTTGGTGCAGAGATCCGGGAACGGGTCACAACCGTCAGGCAGGTTGTAGTCCAGCATCCACAGGTCGCGGTTGCCGGCCGTGGTGGTGGTGGCGCAGAAGTATTCGAGGATCAGCGCGCAGGCGAGGGTCTCGAACCAGGCCAGAACGCCGGCGAGCGCGTACCAGAAGGCGTAGAGCACGCTGCCCGGATAGGGTCCGCCGTCATGCGTGCCCCAGGCGCGCCCGCGCGGCAGCAGCGCGATGAGCTGCGCCACCCACTGATCCTGCGTGGCGCAGATGTCGGCCGAGGGCATGGCCGCGCCGCAGGCGACGGCACTCATCTCTGCGCCGTTCGGCGCTCGGAACACCGGCGCCTCATTGGAACGTCACCGTGCCGAGCATCGGGATGGAGCCGGCGGGAATGGCGACATCGGCCGTGGGCGAGACGATGACGGCGCGCTTGTTGCCAGTGGCATTGGCGACTGCCTGGTCGACCCAAATAGCCGAGAAGCTGTAGGGCACGGCCAGAAATGGCAGGCCCGCCTGGATGGCGGCCGAGGCCGCATCGTTGCCGGCCACCTGCCCGAGCCGCTGAAACGTGTCCGCCAGTTCAACAAGCACGGCGTTCTGCACGGCCGTGGTATTGGGCGTCATGCCCTGGATGACGACATTGATGATCGTCGGCGACGGCGCCACGACCGTAACCTCGGCGTCACCCGGCTGGACGGAGGCCAGGACCTGCTGCACGAGGGCGATATGGGCGGCATCGGCCACCCCGCCGGTCGCGGCGAAGACAACGTCGAAGATCGGAAACACGCGGATGGTGCCGCGGCCGTTCCACAGCCGCTCGACGAAGGTGCGGGTGACGCCCGGCACCTGGCCGCACCAGGTCACGTAATCGGGCGGCGAGCCGCCGTGCGGAGTGAAGGCCAAGCGGAACAGGATGCGACCGCGATAAGTGCCGAGGTCGCGCGTGTAGAAGGGCCCGTCCGCCTCGACGTCGAGCCCGCCCGTGAGGCCGTTGCCGTCGACGACGGCCGTGGCGACGGCCGAGCCTGGGCCGGTGACGCCGGACAGGATGGTGAGCGGCGCGCCCGGCTGCGTGTTGCCGGCGAGCGCCGCGACGGCCGCCACGACCGGGACCAGGAGCGTGCCGGCCGCCGCGAGCGTGACGGAGGCGCTCGCCACCACCACGACGCCGTCGCTGCGGACGAACTGAGCGCCGTTGGCAACCGCGGTGGCATCCGATGCCGTGAGGACGACATTGCCCGACGAGGTAGCGGCCGTCTTTTTGATGATGCCGTATTGGGCGCCGTGTTCGGCGAGGTACTTGCCCGAGGCGGTGACGACACGGCTCTGCCGCGAGATGAAGTCGAGCCGGCCGTAGAGCATCGATACGGCGCCGCCGACGACCTTGGCGGTGGGGCCGATGTTGTTCGGCCAGATCCAGGCGTCGGTGCCCGGCAGGTAGGCGCGGAAGGCGGCGCGGGCGCGCTGCACGCATTGGTCGAGGGACGGGACGGCGAACATCAGACCCTCCCGAGTTGCGTGTAGAGCGCCTGGAACCGATGGTCGTAGAGGCGCGTGCCTTCCCGCCCGTAGAGCTGGATGGCGAGGTCGGCGCGGTTCTGGGTCGAATCGACGAAGGCCTGCGCCTTGACGTCGACGCATGCGCCCTGCCGCACCAGCACCGCCAACGCGTCGAGGCTGAGCGAGACGAGCCAGCGCGGCGTGTCGACATCGTCGATCGCACTGTTCTCGAGAAGCCAGAGCAGCGAGCCGAGTGGCGCCTCGCCGAGGTCGGCGCGGACGTCGACGCCGTCGCCCCACCAGCCGCGAGGGTCGCCGTCCTGAACATTCTTGGCTAGAGGATGGTCGGGCGGGCAGCGGCGATCCGTGAACAGGCAGAGGATCACGGCCGTATCGAGCGCCTTGAGCGCCTGCAGCCCGCCGCGGTTGCCCGTCTCCTTCGCCGAGGCCACGGCCCAGTCGCCGAAGCCCTGCGCCGGGTTCCAAACCGTGTCCCACAGCAGGATGGACTGCGGGGCGCAGCCTTCGTTGATGCGTATTCGCATCAGGCGTAGCGCGCGAAGACGTTGGTGGACGGCCCGGAGCTGGTCATCACTGGCGCATATGATCCCGTCTTGCCGTCTCCGCCGAGAAAGACCTTCTGGCCGTCTTGCGGTTTGACCCAAACCCCGCCGGCCTTGGCCTCTATTTGCAGGCCGCTCGCCGCATAGGCGCGGATGGCGTTGCCCGACGCGTCGTAAAGGACGGTCGTTCCGGACGGATTGCCCTTGAGGCGGTACGTCGGATGCTCGAGCCCGAGCATGTGGCCGCGATCGGAGCGCCCGCCCGAGGACAGGAACAGGCCTTCGGCGCCGGCGGGCGGCGTGGACGTCAGACCGAAGCTCTGCCGCCGCACCGCCTCGCCGAGCGGATGGTTCAGAAAGCCCGTGCCGGATCCGAGCTGCTGCGGCCCGCTGTCGTCGAGCGCGCCGAGCGTGAGGATGTGGAGCTGCGGCCGGTGCGCGTCGCCGTAGTCGAGGCTCACGGCGTGCCCCACACCGACGCGGATTTATTCACGCCCTTGCCGCCCTGCCCGCCGTGGGCGCGCGGGTCGACGAGGTCGAGGTCAACGTATTCGCCACCCTTTTCGTCCTTCTCCCAGTCGCAGCTCTCGATCAGCATGTCCTGGACGACACTGAGGCTCGGCACCTCGGTCCAGATCACATTGCCGGGTAGGTAGAGGGCGCCCTCGGAATCGCGCCAGGTCGAGGCCCGGTAGCGCAACCGCGTGCCCTCGCCTGCCGCGGCGTCGAGATGGTTCTTGGCCCGCTTGGCCACGCGGTCGCTGTCCGTATGGCCCGCGTGGACGATGTGGATCGGCCGGTGCCGGGTAATGGAGCCATCCGTCTCGACGGCGTGAAGCTGCGTCGAAGACGGTCCCGATCCCTTATGCGACTGGCCGTGGACGTGGCACTCGCTATGCCGCTTCGACCAGTTGTGGTCGGCATCGCCGTCGAAGAAATTGAACCCCTCGACGATGCGACCCGGCTGGCGCGGCGGCGTGGCGCCAGCGCGGGTAAACTTAACCGAGCCGTCACCCTGCCCCGCCAGGGTGCATTGTTCGTTGTCGACATGGGCGCAGAGGAACTCGAACAGGCTCTCGCCGATGTTCGGCCGGGTGCGGTCGATCGGCGTCATGGCGAAATCGGCCGAGAAGCCGATGCCAGCGGCATCCTGATCCTGCGCTACCTGCAGCAGCGTCTTGCCGACATAGTCGCCCTTGGTGTGATCCACCGAGGAGTCGACGGCATCGGCACCCTTGGACCGGCCCGACAGGCTCATGGCGACCGCCGTGGCATTGAGCTTCGGCTGGTAGCGGTCGACGGCGCCCGTGAACCACACTTGGCCGGCGATCGTGATGACGACGGGCGCCGGCGGGAAGAGCTGTGCGGCATCGGCGCCGCCGAGCCGCAGGGATCCGGTAAGCGTGAAGTCCCGTGCGGCTTCCTTGACGCAGGCCCGCAGCTTCAGCGACTTCCACAGCCGGAACGGCTGTCTGCCGATGTTGATCGTGACGGTCTCGGTCACTCAGAAGCCGAATAGGGTTGCGGCGGCCAAGGCCGAGACGGCCGGCGCGGCCGTGGCGGCCAGACCGATGAACAGGAGACCGGCGATCGTCGACCAGACGATGGCGAACACGACGCGCCGCGTGGCCGCGGCCTTGATGTCTTCTCCTGACATGGTCGGTCCCCGTGGTGATGATCAGCGGTCAGCGCGCCGGGATCGCGCTACTTGCATCGGCCGCGTCACTCAGGACTGCTGACCGCTGAACCTGCTCTGAGGCGCAAGCGCCTCGAAACTCGTCGGCATGAAGCCGGGATGGGCGACGGCATTGCGGCTAACGAGATCGTCGGCCCGCGCCGGATCGCCGTAGAGACGCCACGCCCAGAAGATCGACGGCAGCGACGCCGGCGCCGAAACGGTGACGACGGGCGCCAGCACCGCAATGGTGCGGCTGAGATACTCGACGCAACGGTCGCGCAAAGCCGTCAGCGCCAGGGCCACGGCGGCATCGGGCGCCCCGAAGCAGAGTGCGATCTCGCGTTCGAAGCGCTCGACGCAATCGGCCCGGGCCGTGATGCCCTCCTGCCGCGAGCCGTAGCTCACCCGCACGAGAGCCTCGGCATAGGGCGCCAGCAGCACGAAGCGGGTGAGCCGCGCGACGAGCTGTCCGTTGGCGGCGTCCACCAGCCGGTTCGCCGCCTGGGTCGGCGCCGGCGCGGCATCGGCCATCGCATCGGCGGCGGCGGCGAAGGCCGCTGCGGCATCGGCGGCCGTCATGGCTTGCCCCAGGCCACGAGCCGCGCCGAGAAGGCCGGGCGCGAGGCTCGCATCAACACCGGCCGAGCCAGAGACCAGCATCGGCACGGCATTGTAGAGAGCCACCAGCACGTTGCCGAGGCCGGTGACCGCGACCGTGACGGCCGGCACCGATGGCGAGGCGACCGGGCCGGTGGCAACCGCGATCGTGACGGAGGCGGCCAGCGCCGGATCGAGCGCATAGGAGCCGGCGATGACGTCGAGCGTCGCCACGAGATCCTGCAGGCCGAGGACGACGTTGCCGATCAGCCATGCTGGCTTGGTCATCTCACGCCTCTCGGCGCTCGGAAAACCGGCGCTTCATGACAGCCCGAACTGGCCCATGATGGCTGAGGCGGCGGCATCTAGACCGTCGGCCGCCACCGACACGAGATTGGCCAGGAAATCGGTCGAGCCGCCGTCGTCGGAGAAGTCGCCGACACGGGTGAAGGTGAGGCTGAATCCGATGAAGCCCTGCCGGTCGAGCTCGTAGACGCGACGACCGGTCTTGAACATAACCTCGACGGGACCCTCGGTCGGGTGGACGAAGGTACCGGTGCCAAGGCTAAGCAGCATCGCCTTGAAGGCTTCGGCATCGCCATCCGAGGTGTCGCCGATCAGATAGGCGTCGACCTGGTCGCGCCCGATCGAAGCGCCGAGCTCCTGGACGAGAGGCAGGTCCTGCTCGGGGAACTCGTCTTCCTGCAGGCGCTTGCCGAACTCGTCGTCGGTCTTGCGGACCCAGAATGGAACGCCCTTGAACGAGGTAGGCCAGAGGTCGGCCGGCCAATCTCGCGCCATACCGCCCTCCTCGGATTGCCGCTACATAACGGCCTCCCCGAAACGCAAAAACCCCGGAGCGAGTGCGCCGGGGAGCAGGGTCAATCTATCACCGCGAACACGATAAGCGCGGCTCACGCCGCATGTCAAGATCGCTTCATGCCTTGCTTTGCTTCATAAAAACAACATATTAACGAACGTTAACGGAGTGATAGCGATGCCGACCTTTCTAGCGCGCGTGGAACTGAAGGGATCCCCTTCTGAGGAGACGTATGATCGCCTTCATTCGGTACTAGCGGACTACAACTTTTTTCAGCAATCCGCCCAGGGCCTAGGGTCCGGCGCCGATGATCTTCCGCACGCCACCTATATAAATACAGCTGCGCCGCCGCAAGATATTTTGGGTTTCTATGGCTCTGTCCGAGACACTCTCGTAACGCAAGGATTTACATTTAAGCTGACTTTAGCAGAAGTTTCTGCATTGCATACGACAGAAGGGACAAAGTGGGAGGGCAAGGATTCTAAATAGCGTTTCACCTCGACTTTCCAACGCCCATATCTGCAACTATCCGGCTCGGTCCCAATGACCCAGTCGTACCGGTTTTACCGGCGGAGCCTAGGCTGTCGAGCAGGCTTTTGGCCTGGATCAGTTTGGCGATGACGGCGTCGATCGAGGCTGAGGTAACCTGCAGGGCGACGGGCGTGCCGAGTGCCTGCAACGCGGCGGCGGCCTCATGCGTCTTGCCGAGCGCGGCGTCGAGAGCGCCGAGGTCGACATCGGGCGAGACGGCATGGGCCGTCGCCGGGTCAAAGGCCGGCGCGTGATGGGTCGGGAAAGGCTGAAAGCCGCCCCCTGCCCCGATGCCGGGACTGCCGAAGCCGCCCGTGCCATTGCCGAGCGTGAAATCGCGATGCATCCCGGGCGGCACGAAGCCGGTCGGCATATTGGAGGCCACCGAGACGACATGGACCGGCACGGGCGCTCCGGTCGACACCGGTGTGGGCGGCGGGACGGGATCGAAGGGCGTCGACGGCCGCAGCGGCATGTCCGAACCGATTCTCGCCCAGGTGCTGCTCTTGCGAGGATCGAGAGGGTATCCGGTAGGGATTGACTGGGTCGGCAGGCCGTCGGGACCGAGCGACGTCGCGAAATACGGCGCGCTCTTCAAGGGATCATGGTTTTCCAACGCCCAATGCGGCGCGGTGCCGCCACGGCCCGACGCCCAGTGACCGGCGAGGTCAGTGTCTATTTGCGACGCGGCAGAGCCTCGCGGGTGGCTGCCTCCCGTCCGGTTGAACCACCATTTCTTTTGTTCGTCCGTGTCGTGCCGCAACGTCGGTGCATTGACGTCGAAGGTCGTCGGCGCGAAGGGCTGGTCGAAGTTGGGCTTCTCCACGGCGCGCGGCTTCGGCACCATGGAACTCTTGATCGCGTCGATGATGACGGCGGCACCCAAGGCCCCGAGCAGCAGCGTCGTGGCCGACAGAGTGACGCCGGTGGCGGCGATCTCCAGCCCTTCGGCGACGATCGCGCCCTTGGCCAAGGTCTCGCCTTCGCGAACGATGCCGCGGCCGAGACCCGCCCGGCCCTTGCCCCCACCCGGAATCGCGCCCGCCACCTCGCCCTCGCCGGCGGCCACCTGCAGGGCCCGGGCGGCGGCGTCGAGGTTGAAAGCCGAACCGTCGAGCTTGACGGCGGCCGAACCGATGCCGAACCCGTCCTTGAACAGGCCGAAGCCCTTAGCGGCCGCAGCCGCGGCGCCGAGAGCCGACACTTCGGTGACGGCGCGCTGCACCACCGGGCTCGCCTCGGCGAAGGCCTGCATCAGCCGCGCCGCCGCACCGGTGACCTCCGTCATGAGGCCGCCAGAACCGCCGCCGTCCCAGGCCCGGCCGAGCGCCGTCTCGACATTGGCGACGGAGTTCTGCAGCTTCGATACCGCGCCGTCGAAGCCCGCCATGCGCTCGTCAGAGACCCGCTTGGCGAAGCCTTGGCTCTGGTTGTGCAACTCGTCGAGAATGTGGTTGAGCACATCCGGCTCGCCCAGGGCCGCATAGATACGTCCACCCTGCTCCGACCCGAAGATAGCATTGGAGAGAGCCGGGTTCTTCGCCATGGCGGCGATGGTGGCGGCCATGAGTCCATTGGTGTCCACCCCGCCCGCGCTGGCATCGCGATAGCTGCGGGCGAGGCCGGCGATGGATTTCAGGCTCTTGGCGTCGGTGCCCTTCAGCTCGCCTTTGAGGTATTGCACGACAGAGGGCATGAACTTCGTCGCGTCGCCAAGCAGGGCCTTGTCGCTGAAGATGCTGCCCAACCCCGCCTGCGCCTGTTCGGACAGCTTCACGCCGTACCTCTTGGCGACTTGATCGACGAAACCTGCCGTGTTCAGCTGGTCCGGCATCCGCTGATAGGCATTGAAGTCGATGCCGGCGGCCTGCATGGCGACCTGCGCGCCGGCGGTCGGCTTGATGAGATTGCGGGCCAGCGACCGGAAGGCGGTGCCGGCTTCCTCGCCGGGGATGTTCGATTTCTTCGACAGGGCACCGAAGGCGAGCAGGCTTTCCTCGCTGAGATGCGCCATCTGGGCCGGGGCGGCGCCGACCTTGTAGAGCTGGACGATATCGTTGAAGTCCATGCCCGAGATCTTCGACGCCTTGACCTGCAGGTCGGCCGTGCGCTGCGCGGAGGCTTCGGCCTTTTCCTTGGTCGACACGTCCTTGCGGAACGACAGCATCGCGCCCTCAAGGCCCTTCACGGCCTCGGGCATCGAGACGTCGAAGCTCTGGCCGAGCTGCGCCACCGTCGGCGTGAATCCGAGGACCTGCTCTTTGTCGTAGCCGCGGGCCGCGAG